>DVFM01000013.1 GCA_018713245.1 Candidatus Merdivicinus intestinavium | reverse complement strand
GCTCCGGCGGTATCGAACGGGGCTGAAAAGCCGCGCCGTCAATAAAAACGCGCGTGATGTAGAGGGGGAACCCTTCCCAAAGCGGCGCAGCGTGTCGCGCCGCTCCAGCGGAATCGAACGGGGCTGAAAAGCCGCGTCGTCAATAAAAACGCGCGTGATGTAGAGGGGGAACCCTTCCCAAAGCGGCGCAGCGTGTCGCGCCGCTCCAGCGGTATCGAACGGGGCCCAAAGGCCGCGTCGTCAATAAAAAAAAGAAAAAGGGGTAAGATGAATATGATGAAAATCATCAAAGCAAAAGATTACGCCGAACTGAGCCGCAAAGCGGCCAATATCATTGCCGCGCAGGTGATCCTCAACCCGGAATCGGTTCTGGGCCTGGCGACCGGTTCTTCCCCCCTGGGCCTGTATGCGGAGCTCATCAAGGGCTATGAAAACGGCGACCTGGACTTCTCCAAGGTCCGCACCGTGAACCTGGACGAATACAGGGGCCTCACCAAGGACAACGATCAGAGCTACGCCTATTTCATGCGGGAAAACCTGTTCAAGCACATCAACATCGATATGGCGAACACCAACGTCCCCGACGGCACCGAGCCGGATGCGGCGAAGGAGTGCGCCCGCTATGACGCGGTCATCGAGAGCATGGGCGGCGTGGATATCCAGCTTCTGGGCATCGGCCACACCGGCCATATCGGCTTCAATGAGCCCGCCGACGAGTTCAAAAAAGGCACCAACTGCGTGGACCTGGACCCCAAGACCATCGAGGCCAACGCCCGCTTCTTCCCCTCCGCCGATGATGTGCCGAAACAGGCCTACACCATGGGCATCCAGTCCATCATGAAGGCGAAAAAAATCCTCCTGGTCGCCAACGGCGAAGGCAAGGCGGAGATCCTTTACAAAGCCTGCTGCGGCCCCATTACGCCCCGCGTCCCGGCTTCCGTCCTGCAGCTCCATCCGGATGTGGTGGTGGTTGCCGACGAGGCTGCCCTCAAGGTGATTGAGGAGAAATGCCCCTGCTGCATTGGCTGATTTCATATTTTCCCGCCCCCGCCGGTCCCATGCCGGCGGGGGTTTTGTATGCTCCGGGCAGAATTAAGAAATTCTTTCGACATTTCCCGCCCGGTTGTGCTACAATGGAAGCACAGGAAAGGGGAGAAGATTATGGGAAAACATCGCGTCCGCTGGGGGCGGCTGCTGATTGTGCTCATCCTGCTGGGCGGGATTTTCCTGGGCGGGAGATGGGCCGCCGGGGAATTGGGGCTGTTCGATTCCCGCATTACGGTGGCGCTGGACCCCGGACACGGCGGGGACGACCCGGGGGCTTCCGGCGTCATCGGGGAGACGGAACTGACCGAAACGACGGTGCGGTATTTGGAGCAGTATCTGGAGGAGGACGGGCGCTTCCGGGTGGTGCTCTGCCGGGAATACGGCGAGGGGAAGGACTTGAACAGCCGCTGGCGGCTTGCAAACCGCCGGGGAGCCGACCTGCTCCTCTGCATCCACGGCAATTCGGCGGAGGACCCCACCGCCCGGGGCTTTGAGGTCTATCCCCCGCCGCCGGGCCGGGAATATCACGAGGAAAGCCTTTCGTTCGCCCGCTTGACGGCGGAGGAAATTTCGGCCACCGGCATTTCCCTGCGGGGGGACGGAGGCGTGCGGTACGCCTACTATCAGGAGGACGGAAGCGGCAGCACCCGAAAGGTATTAAGCGACCTTCCGGACCCGTCGCTGGAAAGCTGCCCCTCCTTTGCCATGGTGGATTATCCCGACTGCCCGGCGGTGCTGATTGAGCAGTGTTTTGTCACCAACGCGGAGGATGCGGCGCTGCTGGGGACGGAGGAGGGCTGCCGGGTGGCGGCGCACTGCTACTACCGGGCCGTCTGCCGCTACTTCGGGGAGGAGCCGGCCCTTTGACCGGCTTTCCGGGCGGCGCCATCGCAAAGCCGGTGGACAAATCCGCACTCTTCTGGTATAATAAAGACAGAACCGGCGCATAATGAAAGAAATGCGCGGAGACTGGAGGGCCGGAATGATGAAAAAATATCCAAAACAAATGTCAGAATCCATGCTCATGGGCGTCCTGCTGACCCTTGCCGGGGGTTTTCAGGACGCCTATTCTTATATTTGCCGGGACCGCGTGTTCGCCAACGCCCAGACCGGCAACCTGGTGCTGCTGGGAAAAAACCTGGCGGAGGGGAACCTTCCGGCGGCGCTGCGGTACTTTTTCCCGCTGGCCGCCTTCGCAGGCGGGATTTTCCTGGCGGGGTGGGTGCGGCAGCTCAGCCGGAACAGGCGGCTGCACTGGCGTCAGACCGTTCTGCTGGCGGAAATCGCCCTGCTGCTGACCGCCGGGCTGCTGCCCCAGCAATTCAACATCCTCGCCAACGTGATGCTGTCCTTTTCCTGCGCCATGCAGGTGGAGAGCTTCCGGAAATTCGGCGGGCTCACCTTCGCCACCACCATGTGCATCGGCAACATGCGGAACGCCACCTCGCTGATGTGCCAGTATCATATTGCCAGGGACCCGGCCCGGAAGCGGGAAAGCCTCACCTATTACTGCATCCTGGTGGTATTCGGCGTCGGGGCCGCCCTGGGCGCGCTTTTGTCGGAGCGGCTGGGGGACCGGTCCATTTGGATTGCGGCGGGGCTGATGCTGGCGGGATTCCTGCTGATGTTCCGCAAACCGGCGGAAGAATGCTGAGATTTCTCGGTTTTGTGTAAAATTTTCGTAAAATTTAGGCGGAATGCGCTATAGACAACGCCCCCAGAATTTTCTATAATGAGAAAAGAATGCAATTTGGGGGCGATGCAGTGGGGATCATATTGACCAAAGCGGGGATTTTCCTGGGGATTATTGCCATCGGGTTCGGGCTGAAAAAGGCTGGCTTCTTTCAGAGATCGGATTTTTCGGTCCTTTCCAAGATTGTGCTGAACCTGACGCTGCCCTGCGCGGTGATTTCAAATTTCGACGGGCTGACTGTGCCGGTTTCCCTGCTGTCCATTGCGCTGATCGGGTTTGCCTGCAACCTGGTGCTGCTGGGAATCGGGCTGCTGATGGCCCGGGGAAAACCCAAAGCGGAAAAGGCCTTCAACCTCATCAATTACCCGGGCTACAACATCGGGAGCTTCACCATGCCGTATGTGCAGAGCATCCTGGGCCCGTCGGCGGCTATGACGGTCTGCCTGTTCGACGCGGGAAACGCCGTCGTCTGCACAGGCGGGAGCTATACGGTCGCCTCCACCATGCTGGGGGAGGGGAAGCCGTCGGTGGGAAAATTCCTGAAAAAGCTGTTTTCCTCGGCGCCGCTGGACACCTACCTGGTAATGCTGGCGCTTTCCCTGCTCCGAATTGAGCTGCCCGGGCCGGTGATGGATTTTGCGCAGATGGTGGGCGGGGCCAACGCCTTTCTGGCGGTGCTGATGATCGGGATCGGCTTTGATATCCGCTTTGACAGGAGCCGGGCGGGGCGGCTTGTGAAGCACCTGGCCCTGCGCTTTTCCGTGACGGCCGTTCTGGCGGCGGCGATGTATTTCCTGCTGCCCTTTTCCGAAGAGGTCCGCAGCCTGCTGGTGGTGGTCGCTTTTTCGCCCATTTCCAGCGCAGCGCCGGCTTATACGGACAAAATCGGCGGCGATGTGGAGCTGGCCAGCACGGCGAATTCCATCAGCATTCTCATTGGTCTGGCGCTGATGACGGTTATGATGATTGTTTTGGACATGTAGAGAGGGCAGGCATGAAAAATCTGAAAGTTCACCCCGGCGGGCGGTATCTTGAGACAGAGGACGGCGCGCCGTTTTTCTGGCTGGGCGATACGGCGTGGGAGCTTTTCCACGCGCTGACCCGGGAGGAGGCGGAGCAGTATCTCCAAAAACGGGCAGAGCAGGGCTTTAACGTCGTCCAGGCGGTTATTCTGGCGGAGATGGACGGGCTGCGGACCCCCAACGCATACGGGCGGACGCCGCTGAGGAAAAACGCCGCCGGGCAGTACGACCCCCTTTTGTGGGACGAGGGCGGCTATTCCTACTGGGACCATGTGGGATGGATTCTCGACAAAGCCGGGGAATATGGGATTTATCTGGCGCTTCTGCCCACCTGGGGGGATAAATACCAGCAGGCGCACGGCGTCGGACCGGAGATTTTTACGCCGGAGAACGCGGGGGCGTATGGGGAAATGGTGGGCCGCCGCTTCGGGGACCGGGACAACCTCGTCTGGGTGCTGGGCGGGGACCGGAATCTGGCTGCATATGCCGATTACAGGGTCAACGAGGTGCTGGCCCGCGGGCTCGCCCGGGGGGAGGAAAAGCGCCACCTGACGACCCTCCACCCGTCGGGGGAACAGTCCGGATCCCGCTTTTTTCCGGGCGCGCCGTGGATGGATTTTTATATGATACAGTCGGGGCACGGGCGGCGGGCGCTTCCCAACTACCGCTTTGTGGAAGCGGACTGGGCCCTGACGCCGGCGAAGCCGGTGCTGGACGCGGAGCCCCGGTATGAGGATCATCCGGTGGGCTTCCGGCCCGAAAACGGTTACTTTGACGCCGCCGACGTGCGCCAGGCGGCCTATTGGGCGGTGTTTTCCGGGTCTTTGGGCATCACCTACGGGCATCACAGCGTTTGGCGGATGAACCGGGAGCCGTCGGAATACTTCCCCCTTGCCTGGCAGGAGGCGCTGGAACGGCCCGCCGCCCGCCAGATGCGGCTTTTGAAGGAACTGGTCCTGTCCCGGCCTTTCTGGGAGCGCCGGCCGGCGCAGGAGCTTCTGGCCCAAAACCGGGAAGGCTCCAACCATATGGCTGCCTGCCGGGGGGAGGGCTATGCTTTCTGCTACACCCCCAACGGGCTTTCCGTCCCGGTGCGGCTGGGACTGTTGGGCGGAAAAGAAATTCGGGCGGAATGGTTTTCCCCGCGGACCGGAGAACGGATTCCCGCGGGGAGCTTCCCCAATGCCGGCGTCCGGGAATTTCCGGCGCCGTCCCGGGGGCAGGGAGAGGACTGGGTCCTCTGCCTGGACGGGAAAGAAGCGTAAAAAGAGGCTGCGGGCGTCAATGCGGGAATGCGCGGTTGACGCCCGCAGCCTTTGCTGTGACTGCGTTTTTCTATTCGGCCGGCATGGAATCGGCTTCCGGGCGCGGGGCCGGCTGCTCCATGGCTGAGGAGCGGTTTTTTCGGAAAATTTTTTGCAGAACGGCGGACAGGATGGGCGCGGCGGCCAGGTATTCCGCCACCGTCAGCAGCTGCGCGCCGGTGAGCGGCACGGTGCGGAAAACAATCTGCGCCGGCGGGAAAAATACGGCGGCAAGGGCAATGGAAGCGGAAAGCAGCACGGCGAAGATCAGCTTCACATTGCGGAAGGGGTTGATGCCGAAGATGGTTTTTTCCTCGCTTTTGCATTCAAACACGTGGATCAGCTGCGCGAATACCAGCGCCAGCAGCGCGCCGGTCCGCGCCAGCGCCGCGTCCCCGGTTTGATAGAAATGAAGGAAAACCGCCAGGGTGGTCAGCCCGATGAGCGCGCCGCGGAAGAGGATGGTGCTCAGGAGCCCTCCGGAAAAAATGCCGTCCGACGCCCGGCGGGGAGGCCGCTTCATCACGTCCTTTTCCGCAGGCTCCAGCCCCAGGGCGATGGCGGGCAGCCCATCGGTCACCAGGTTGATGAGCAGGATGTGGATGGGCAGAAGCACCACCGGCAGGCCCATGAGGATGCCCAGGAACATGGTCAGCACCTCGCCGATGTTGCAGGAGAGCAGGTAGCGGATAAATTTCCGGATGTTCTGGTAAATGACCCGCCCTTCCTTCACCGCCGAAACCAGGGTGGCAAAGTTGTCGTCCAGCAGAATGAGGTCGGAGGCTTCCTTGGTCACATCGGTGCCGGAAATACCCATGGAAACCCCGATGTCGGCTTCCTTGACGGCGGGGGCGTCGTTGACGCCGTCCCCGGTCATGGCGGTGATATGGCCCCGGCGCCGGAAGGCGCGGACGATTTTCAGTTTATCGCTGGGGCTCACCCGGGCGAAAACGGCGATTTTCTCGATGACCCGGCCCAGCTCCTCCTCGGTCATGTCGGAGAGTTCCTGCCCGGCAAGCACCCGGTCGCCTTCGTGCCAGATGCCCAGTTCCCGGGCGACGGCGACGGCGGTGAGCTTGTGGTCGCCGGTAATCATGACGGTTTTGATCCCCGCCCGGCGGCACAGGGCCACCGCTTCCTTCGCCTCCCGGCGCGGCGGGTCCATCATCCCGGCAAGCCCCGCGAAAATCAGCCCGCGTTCCCGGGAAAGCTCCTCTTCCGAAAGCGGCTTTCCGGGCGGCAGGGCCTTCCAGGCGAAGCCCAGCACCCGCAGGGCGCGCCCGGCCATCCGCCGGTTTTCCTCGTCAATCCGGCGGCGGAACGCGCCGGTCAGGGGGACCGTCCCCGTCTCCGTCTGGACGGCGGAGCAGCGGTCCAGAAGAACGTCGTAGCCGCCCTTTACCAGCAGCAGGCGCGTGCCGTCCCGGCCTTCCGCCGCCACCGACATGCACTTGCTTTTGCTGTCAAAGGGGATTTCCAGCAGCCTGCGGTACTCCCCGGACAGGCTGCGGGCGGTCAGGGAGGCTTTGGCGGCCGCCACCAGCAGGGCAATTTCGGTGGGATCGCCCACCGCCCCGTATTCGTCCCGGGAATCGGAGGGCGCGTCCAGGGAAGCGTTGCTGCAAAGCACGCCGATTTCCAGCATCCGCCTGGCCGGCGGAAAGCGGGCGGGGTCGGCGAACCGGCCCTCCTCCGTCCGGAAATCCCCCTTTTTCTGGTAGCCTGCGCCGCCGACCGACAGGCGCTCGCCGCCGGTCCAGAGTTCCTTGACCGTCATTTTGTTTTCGGTCAGAGTGCCGGTTTTGTCGGAGCAGATGACGTCGGTGCAGCCCAGGGTTTCCACGGCATGGAGCCGCCGGATGAGGGAGCGCTGCTTTACCATCCGCCCTACGGCCAGCGCCAGGGAGATGGTGACGATGGCCGGAAGCCCCTCCGGCACTGCCGCCACCGCCAGGCTCACCCCGGTCAGGAGCATATCCAGAAGCGGCTCGCCCCGCAGGATGCCGGCTCCCGCCACGATGGCGCAGATAATCAGGCAGCCGATGGCAATGTATTTCCCCAGCTGGTCCAGCTTCTTTTGCAGGGGCGTGGGGCCCTCTTCGATTTCACCGATCATGCCGGCGATTTTGCCCATCTGGGTCTCCATCCCCGTGGCCAGCACCCGCCCGACGCCCCGTCCGGCGGTGAGGACGGTGCCCATATAGACTACCTCCGGCTGATGAAGGGCGTTTCCGCCGCTGAAGCCCGCGCCCGCCGCCCTTTTGGCCACCGGCTCCGATTCCCCGGTGAGAATGGACTCATCCGCCGAAAGGGCGGCCGTCTCCAAAAGGCAGATATCCGCCGGGACTCTGTCCCCGGTGTCCAGGACGGCGATGTCCCCCGGGACCAGATCTTCCCCTGGGATTTCCTCCAGAATTCCGTCCCGGTAGACCCGCGCCTTGGGGGCCGCCATTTTCCGAAGGGCTTCCAGCGTCCGCTCGGTCCGGTATTCCTGGAAAAAGCCCATGAGGCCGTTGCAGAGGACGATGATCCCGATGGTCATCGCTTCCATGTAATCGCCCAGAAAGAGAGTTACCGCCGTGCAGGCCAGCAGCACCAGGGTGAGAAAATCCTTGAACTGGCAGACAAAAATGGCGAAAGGACGGATTTTTTTGGTTTCCTGCAGGGTGTTTTTTCCGTGCTCCGCAAGCCGCTTCTGCGCCTCCTTCCGGCTCAATCCCCCTTCGTATGGGGCGGCGCGCCGCTCCTCCATCGCGGGATCTTTCTCCATGTAATCCAGCCATTTCACGCTCCATCAGCACCTTTCCCGTTTTTTACTGTTCCCTCCATTGTATGCGGGGAAAACGGGATTTAGGAGCGCCGGGCCCGCTTTTGCCGGCAATTTCTCTCCGTTTGCGGGCGGATTGCCCTGCCTTTGGCCCTGCGGCGGAAAAAACGGCCCGGACGGTAAGCCGTTTCCCGTTCCGGATACGGCCGAAAACCATACCAACTTTTTACTTGACAAATAGATCGCAGCGCGATACAATAAGGGCAGGATAGATAACGGTGCGATATATCGCGCTGAAATCTATGGGAAGGAGGGAACGGAGATGACCGAGCACATCCGGAAGGTGTATGCGCCCATGACCGAGACCGCGTTTTACATCCTGCTCTGCCTGCAGAAGCCGGGCCACGGCTACGGCGTCGTTCAGCAGGTGGAAAAGCTCACCGGCGGGGCCGTCCGCCTCGCCCCCGGCACCATGTACGGAAGCCTGTCCAAGATGGAAAAGGACGGCCTCATCGCCTTTGTCCGGGAGGAGGAAAAGCGGAAAATCTACCAGATTACCGATTTGGGCCGGGAAGTGCTGGAAATGGAATGCAGGCGCATCCGGCGGCTGTACCGCAACAGCTTGGGGGAGGTTGTATCATGAAGGAAAAGACCGTATTCCGCATCTTTACCATTTACGAGCATGAGAAAGAACAGGATTACCTGCGGCAGATGCACCGGTCCGGCTGGAAATTCTGCTTGCTGACCTTCCCGGGATTCTACCACTTTGAGGAATGCGAGCCGGAGGACGTTGTTTACCAGCTGGACTACAACCCGGAGGGCCTTTCCCACAAGGAGGAGTATGTAAAGCTGTTCGAGGACTGCGGCTGGGAATATTTGCAGGATTTCGCGGGGTACAGCTACTTCCGCAAGCCCGCTTCCGAAACGGCGGGTGCGGAGGAAATCTTCTGCGACGAGGATTCCCGGCTGCAAATGCTGGGGCGGGTGTTCAAGGGGCGGCTGCTCCCGATTTTCATAATCCTGGTCGGCGTCATGCTTCCCCAGCTCTTGCTCAATCTTTTTTCCTACAGGGATTATCCCGCCGCCGCGGCAATCGGGGTGATGACCGCTTTGTGCATCGGCGCGTTTATCCGGTTCGCTTGGTTGTATTACACGGTCAAAACCAGGCGGAAAAACTGAAAACCTGCCCTCCCCGCTGCCGGACAGCAGGGGAGGGCAGGTTTTTGTTGAGGCAGTTTTATTTCCGGCGCTTTTCCCGCGCCATGGAGAGGACGGCCAGGCAGGCCCCGTAAAGGGCCAGAGCGGTGAGAATGAGAAACAGCAGGTCTCGGGAGAGGGTGTAGGTGGCGCTGTTGGGGCCTTTGATGAGAAAATGGGCGGCTATATAGCTCACCGGCAGGAAAAAGGCGCCCGCCAGCACCGGCCCTGCCTTGGTTTTCCGGAATACGAGCCAGCAAACCCCCAGCAGGATGGCGGCCCCGCCTGCAATCAGCAGGTAATAATTGAGGGTGAGCCTTGGCAGGGTGAACACGCCGCCCTCCGGCTCCCAGCCCTCTTTGGACCAGATCAGCTGGTTTTCTTCACCGGGGACGCAGTAATACACCGCGGAAATATCATCCAGTGAAAAGACAGCGACTGTCTGTCCCGAACCGGTCAATGCATCCATGTCTGTCCGCCAGGCGTAAATGTCCAGAATCTGGCTCCCTTGGCCGTCCTCATGAGTTTCTACACTGTGCGCCGTCATGAAACCGCCCAGGGAAACGGAAATCGCCCCGTCCTCGTATTCCGTAATTTCCACACCGGAATCCTCCAGAGACAGATATTTGGGCATGGTCAGAAAGTTGAATACCGTCAGCAGCACCGCCGCCGTGGCGCATAAAATCAGCCCCGCCAGCCTGAGCCGCTGTTTTTTTAAGCTTTTCTCCACCTGTTTGAAAGGCAGCTTCTCCACAGGCTGGATGGGGCCGCCTTTCAGGTTTGCCAATTCTTTTTGGCAGGCTTCGCATTCTGAAAGGTGTTCTTCCACCAGTTTCCTAGATTCCTCTCCCGCCAGATTTTCCGCGTATAAGGGCAGCAAATCCCGGATGACGCCGCAGGACAGTTTCATTCCGATTCCTCCATTTCCGCTTTTACCTTGGCCCGCGCCCGGTGATAGGTGACGCAGGCCCAGTTTTCCGTTTTGCCGAACAGGTTCCCGATCTGCCGGAAGCTCAGCTCCCCTAAGGCCCGCAGCAGGAAAACCTCCTTGTAAGGCTCCGGCAGACGGTGCAGGGCGGCGTAGGCCCGGCTGGAACTTTCCCGTTCGTCCAGAAATTCCTCCGGGGAAAGGCCGCCGGACTGCCCGTCTGCATCCTCCAAGGGGACGGTGTTCCGCTGGGCGCGCAGGTGGGAGTAATAGCAGTTTTTGGCGATTTGGCAGAGCCAGACCCGCAGGTCGCAGTCTCCACGGAACCGGGAAATGTTGTCCATCGCCTTAAAAAAGGCATCGCTGGCAATTTCTCCGGCAAGTTCCGAGCTGCCGCAGAGTTTCAGGATGTACCGGTAAACATCCTGAAAATAGGCCTGATAAATCCCCTCGAACTCTTGCAGGTCCACCTTATCACCTCCCTTGCTTTTATAGGACGCGGAAAACGCAGGAATCTTACAGGAGTTTTGAAAAAATTTTTGAAAAAAAGACGGCCGTTATCGAATGGATAACAGCCGTCCCTATAACCGGCCCGTCTGCCGTTAGGGGTGGGGCGTCGGGGACGCCGCCCCCTACGATTCAGAAACGTCAGGTTCCGTAGGGACGCGCATTGCGCGCCCGGAACAGGGTTGTTGTTTGCGGGCGGCCGATGGCCGCCCCTACATTTTTCACTCCAAAAACAACAGGAGATGAAACATGCCCGAAACGGCGCAGCTTGTCGCGCCGTTCCAGCAGTCGGATAGGATTACCACGGCCGCGGCGAATTGCCCGCGGCGGCTCGCCGCCTATTTGTTTTTGATGTATTCGTCAATGGCCTTGGCAGCCTGCTTGCCGGCGCCCATGGCCAGAATTACCGTAGCAGCACCTGTTACTGCGTCGCCGCCGGCGTAAACGCCTTCCCGGGAGGTCAGGCCGGTTTCTTCCTCGGTGATGATGCAGCCGTGCTTGTTGGTGTCCAGGCCGGGGGTGGTGGACCGGATCAGGGGGTTGGGGCTGGTGCCGATGGACATAATCATGGTGTCGCACTCCAGCTCAAACTCGCTGCCTTCCTTGACGATGGGGCGGCGGCGTCCGGAAGCGTCCGGCTCGCCCAGCTCCATCTCCACGCACTTCATGCCCCGGACCATGCCGTCTTCGTCCCCCAGAACTTCCACGGGGTTCGTGAGGGTCTTGAAGATGATGCCTTCTTCCATGGCGTGCTCCACTTCTTCCTTACGGGCGGGCAGTTCTTCCATACCCCGGCGGTAAACGATGTATACGTTTTCCGCGCCCAGGCGTTTGGCGCAGCGGGCCGCGTCCATGGCCACGTTGCCGCCGCCCACAACCGCCACGTTTTTGGAGTGCTTGATGGGGGTCTTGGAATCGGGCTTGTAGGCTTTCATCAGGTTGATGCGGGTCAGGTACTCGTTGGCGGAGTAAACGCCCTTGAGGCTTTCGCCGGGGATGTTCATGAACCGGGGAAGCCCTGCGCCGGAGCCGATGAACACGGCCTCGTAGCCCATTTCAAAGAGCTCGTCAATGGTCAGCACCTTGCCGATGACCATGTTGGTTTCGATGTCCACGCCGATGGCTTTCAGGTTGTCGATTTCCTTCTGGACAATGACCTTGGGCAGACGAAATTCGGGGATGCCGTAAACCAGCACGCCGCCCGCCAGGTGCAGCGCCTCGAAAATGGTGACCTTGTAGCCCATTTTGGCCAGGTCGCCGGCGGCGGTCAGGCCGGAGGGGCCTGCGCCGATGATGGCCACTTTATGGCCGTTTTGCTCCGGCATTTTGGGGGCTTCGGTGGAATGCTCCCGGTGCCAGTCGGCCACAAAACGTTCCAGACGGCCGATGCCTACCGGCTCGCCCTTGATGCCCCGGACGCATTTGCCCTCGCACTGGGTTTCCTGGGGGCAGACGCGGCCGCAGACGGCGGGTAAAGAGCTGGAACGGGAAATGATCTCAAAAGCGCCTTTCATGTCCTCGTTGGCCACGCGCTCGATGAAAGCGGGGATGTCGATGGCAACGGGGCAGGCGGAAACGCAGGGTTTGTTTTTGCAGTTTAAGCAGCGGCGGGCTTCATTGACCGCCATTTCATAGGTGTAGCCCAGAGCCACTTCCTCAAAGTTTTTGTTGCGGACGTTGGGGTCCTGGGAAGGCATGGGGCATTTTTTCGGGTCCATATTGCGCTGAATGGCCATGGTTATTTGACCTCCTTGTTGAGCAGGTTGCACTCGGCTTCCCGGGCGTGCTGTTCAAAATCTTTGTACATGGTGCCGCGGTGCATGGCTTCGTCGAAGTCCACCAGATGGCCGTCAAAGTCGGGTCCGTCCACGCAGGCGAACTTGGTTTCGCCGCCGACAGTCAGGCGGCAGCCGCCGCACATGCCGGTGCCGTCGATCATAATGGGGTTCATGGAAACCACGGTCTTGATGTTGTATTTCTTGGTCAGCTGGCAGACGAATTTCATCATGACTAAGGGGCCGATGGCGATGACTTCGTCATACTGGTTGCCGTCGTTGATGAGTTTTTCCAGTGCGTTGGTGACCAAGCCCTTTTCGCCGTAGCTGCCGTCGTCGGTCATCATGCAGACCTTGTCGGAAACAGCGTTGAATTCATCCTCCAAGATGACCAGGTCTTTATTGCGGAAACCGACCACGGAATGAACCTCCGCGCCCAGTTCGTGCAGCTTCTTGGCCACAGGGTACGCAATGGCGCAGCCAACGCCGCCGCCCACCACGGCTACCTTTTTGAGGCCTTCCACATGGCTAGGGGTGCCCAGGGGGCCGACGAAATCGTGGAGGCAGTCGCCTTCCTTCAGGGTGTCCAGCTCCATAGTGCCGGCGCCCACGATCTGGTAAATGATGGTGACGGTGCCGGCTTCCCGGTCGTAGTCCGCCACGGTCAGGGGGATGCGTTCCGAATCCTCCTTGGCCCGGAAAATAATGAACTGGCCGGGCTCGGCTTTTTTGGCAATCAAAGGCGCCTCTATCACCATTTTGGCAACGGTGGGATTGAGGTGCTCTTTTTTCACGATTTTAAACATGGAAACGAGCTCCTTTCCAAACAGAAAATTCTTTTTTGAGTCTATTTCATTATAATATATTTGGGGAGATTACACAATCTGCGGTTTTTTGGAAAATCTGGGGATTTCTTAGAGCAAAATGTTCTAAAATGACAGTTTTTCAATTGGATATGCTAATTTGTAGGGGCGAACTGTGTTCGCCCGGGAATCCTTCGGAACAGAATCGTTATTTGCGGGCGGCCGATGGCCGCCCCTGCAATTTTGGGGAAACGTGGGGCATCGGGGACGCCGCCTCCTACAATCCAAAACCGTGTTTGTTTCGTAGGGGCGCGCATTGCGCGCCCGGAAATGAACCGGAATAAAACCGTTATTTGCGGGCGAGCGCAGTTCTTTGGGCGAACAAAGTTCGCCCCTACAATTCTGACAAAATATTCCGGGAAACGGCGGGTGGGAGACCCGGCCTGCCGTTCCGGGTGGGGCGTCGCCTACAATCCAAAACCGCGTTGGTTTTGTAGGGGCGCGCATTGCGCGCCCGGAAATGAACCGGAATAAAACCGTTATTTGCGGGCGAGCGCGGTTCTTTGGGCGAACAAAGTTCGCCCCTACAATCCTGCCGAAACATCCCGGGAAACGGCGGGCGGGGCCTCCCCGACCCAAATAAAATGGGCGAACCCATTTTGTCGGGTCCGCCCAGAGGAAAAGGATGGCTTAGAAATCGACTTCGGTGTCGTAGTAGCAGGCTTTCAGCAGCTTCTCCATCTCCTCCTGGGTGGGAATCCGGGGGTTGGAGCCGGTGCAGGCGTCGCCGATGGCGTTCTTGGCGATTTCAGGCAGTCTTTCCAGGAACACGTTCTCGGGAACGAAGCCGTTTTCAGTGGGGTAGCTGTTCGCGCCGTAGTTCTTGATGCAGTGGGGGATGTTCAGCTTGTCGTTCATGCCGCGGAGGAAGTCGATGAGGAGGGTGACCTTCTCGTCGTCGTTTTCGCCGCCCAGGCCCATGTAGTCCGCAATGACGCCGTAGCGTTTCTTAGCGGTTTCATCTTTCGCGTTGAAAGCGATGACCTTGGGCAGGTACATGGCGTTGGCGGCGCCGTGGATGATGTGTGCGCCGCAGTCCGCGAAAGCGGCGCCGGTCTTGTGAGCCATGGAGTGGACGATTCCCAGCAGGGCGTTGGAGAACGCCATACCGGCCAGGCACTGGGCGTCATGCATCCGGTCGCGCTTGTCCATGTCGCCGTTGTAGGAATCCACCAGGTCGTTCTGGATGGATTTGATGGCGAAAATGGCCAGCGGGTCGGTATAAGCGCAGTTGGCGGTGGAAACATAAGCCTCGATGGCGTGGGTCATGGCGTCCATACCGGTGTGGGCCACCAGCTTCTTGGGCATGGTTTCGGCCAGGTCGGGGTCCACGATGGCCACGTCGGGGGTGATCTCAAAGTCCGCGATGGGATATTTGATGCCCTTCTGGTAATCGGTGATGATAGAGAAGGCCGTCACCTCGGTAGCGGTGCCGGAGGTGGAGGAAATGGCGCAGAAATGGGCTTTCTTGCGGAGTTTCGGCAGGCCGAAAACCTTGCACATATCCTCGAAGGTGATGTCCGGGTATTCGTATTTGATCCACATGGCCTTAGCCGCGTCGATGGGGGAGCCGCCGCCCATGGCGATGATCCAGTCGGGCTGGAACTTCTGCATGGCCTCGGCGCCCTTCATAACGGTTTCAACGGAGGGGTCCGGCTCGATGCCTTCAAACAGCTCTACTTCCATGCCGGCTTCCTTCAGGTAAGAAACGGCTTTGTCCAGGAAGCCGAATTTCTTCATGGAGCCGCCGCCGACGCAGACGATGGCCCGTTTTCCTTCCAGTGTTTTCAAAGCCTCCAGGGAGCCTTTGCCGTGGTATAAATCTCTCGGTAATGTGAACCGCATATTGATCGATCTCCTTTTTGCTGCTGCGGGTGAAACATTGATATTTCCGGGACGATCTTCATAAAACTTTTTCAGAATCCGTCCCTTTGATAATATTTTAACATTGAATTCTGATTTTGGGTAATGTATAATAGACATAGAAGGTATATGAAAAAATACATGGCGCAAAAAAGCGCCTGCGCCCGGTTTTCCGGAGGCGGAATCGGCGGGGAGCCGGGTGCGCGGGAAAATACGCCGGGCATTCCGCCCAAGCCCGCTGTTTCAATTCTGATCGGGAGATGCTGATGAATCTGTCATATCTGAAGTATGTTGTCGAAGTGGGCCGCGTCCAATCCATCACCAAAGCGGCGCAGAACCTGTATATGGGCCAGCCCAATCTGAGCAAGGCCATCAAGGAGCTGGAAAAGGAAATCGGCATCACGATTTTCCGCCGCAGCGCCAAAGGAGTGGTCCCCACCCCCAAGGGAAAGGAATTTCTGGGCTACGCCCAGGGGATTCTGTCCCAGATTGACGAGCTGGAGTCCCTCTATAAGCCCCGGAGTGAAAACGCGCTGGAGCTGAGCATTGCCATGCCCCGGTCGGCCAATTCCGCCATGATTTTTGCGGAATTTTTAAGCAGCCGCGAAAACCCGGAGCATATCGACATCCATTTTGAGGAAACCGGAGCCATCAACGCCGTGCATCTGGTGGCAGGCGGGGAAATGGACCTGGGGATTATCCGCTATCAGGCAAGCCAGGCCGGATATTTTATGAAGCTCATCGAGCAGTCCGGGCTGGAGAGCGAGGTGCTGGGGGAATTCCGGATGCAGCTTCTGATGTCCGAGGAGCATCCCCTGGCCTCCGAAGCGGAGGTGCAGTACCACATGCTTGCCGGCTGCACCGAAATTGTCCACGGGGATTACCCTGCGCCGTCCCTGTCCTTCAGCCAGATCCGGCGCGGCGCGGGGCTGGAAGCGCCCTTGAAGCGGATTACGGTTTACGACCGGGGGAGCCAGTACGACCTGCTCCGGTATGTCCCGGGGAGCTTTCTGTGGTCCGCGCCGGTGCCGCAGGAGCTTCTTTCCCGCAGCCGGCTGGTGCTGAAGCCCTGCGCGCTGGCCGACGTAAAGAACCTGGACGTCCTTATTCGCCCGGCGGGCGCGGAGCTTTCCGAGGCAGCCGGGGAATTTGTGGAAAAGTTCCGGGAATCTGTGCACAATCCTGCGAATTTTCCGGAACCGCCGGCTGCTTCGGCCAATGCGGCCGCCTCGTCCGCGAAGATCTTGTGAATTTTTCGGCGCAATACTGGACAAGGACGCCGTTTTTGACTATAATATAAGAGATATGCACCCGGTTTCGGGGCAGAAGTAACTGTGGGCAACACGGATTGAAAAGGATGAATTCATGATGAAACTCAAAAGAGCGGCCGCCGGCCTTCTCGCGGCGGCAATGGTTTGTTCCCTCGCTTCCTGCGGCGGCGATACCACCTGGACTTTTCGCAGCGGCAGCAATACGGTGACCTCCGGCATGTATGTGGGGCTCTCCATTGAGGCGCTGAACGCGGCTTCCGGCGTGGAGGGGTACGACGCCACCAAATCCCCTTTCGATCAGAGCCTGGAAGGTTCCGACGGGGAAAAATGGATTCAGGCGACCGCCAACCAATACGCACGGGAGTATCTGGCTGTGGAGGATCAGTTTGCGCAGCGCGGGCTTTCCCTCTCGGAGGAGGATCAGGCCGCCGTCAGCTCCCAGGTGACGCTTTACTGGACCACCCTGGGAATGGGGACCATTTATGAGGAAGAAGGCTGCAACGAGACTTCCTACACCAATCTGGTAACCAATCAATATAAGCGAAACCTCTTATTTGAAAGCATTTACGGCGAAGGCGGCGAAAAAGAGGTCCCGCAGAGCGACCTGGAATCTGCTTTCCAGGAG
This sequence comes from Candidatus Merdivicinus intestinavium, assembly GCA_018713245.1. Lineage (GTDB taxonomy): Bacteria > Bacillota > Clostridia > Oscillospirales > Ruminococcaceae > Merdivicinus > Merdivicinus intestinavium. The sequence continues at coordinate 5,229 of DVFM01000013.1, read as the reverse complement.
GATTATGCGAAGGGCGTCTATTTCTCCGTCTCCCTTCTGGACGATGAGGGCGAGAAGCTCACCGGAGACGAGCTGGAATCCAAGCAGAACGAAGCGGAAACGCTGGCCGAGCGCATCCGGTCCGGCGAGGACATTGAGGCGGTGAAGGCCGCCTATCTGGCGGACCCGGAGTCCGACGGGGAAGCGGAGCCCGGCGATACGGCGGTGGTGGTGCGGAAAGACAGCGCCTCTTCCACCGTCTACCAGGCCATTGCCGAAGGCGAGATCGGCGAGGTTCAGGTGGTGGAGGACGACTCCAACGCCTATGTGGTTCAGACCCTGGATGTGATGACCGGCACCTCCTTTGAGGACTACCGGGCGACGGTTCTGCAGGGCCTGAAGGGCGATGAATTTGAGGAAACGGTTGCCGGCTGGGCGGAGGAACTTTCCATTGAAGAAAATACCGCCGCCGTCAACAAACACAATCCCAGCCATCTGAAGGATCTTTTTAACTGACCGCCGGAGGCTGGAACGCGCTCAGAATTCCGGAGTCTTTTGAAAAGAATTGTTCAAGAAGCAGCCGCAAGGGCCTGCTGTCTGCGAACGGCGGACGGCGGGTCCTTCTGTTCTGTCCCGATGCCGGAACAGTTTTCGGCGGGGCGGCTGCTCTTGCAATCTTCTGCATAATCGCATATAATACAGAGTAGCAGAGGTTCCACAGGTGAAAAGCGGGAGGTATGAAATGAAGGCGAGAATTGCGGCCGCGCCGGAGCGGGTGCTCTGGTACGGCGTGAAGGAAAGCGCGCGGGCCGGGCTGTCGGCGGCGCTGAAGGAGCTGTCCATAGAGGAAAGGCAGGTAATGCCGGAGGAGCTGGGGCAGCAGGTGGGGTATCTGGCGGGGTTCGCCGGATTTCAGCCCCGGGAGACGGAGCCGGCAGCACCGCCGGAATGCGGCGGGATGCTCTGCATGTGCGGCCTGTCCGGCAAGCGGATGGACGCCCTTTTGCAGGCGCTGCGGGAGCAGCGGGCGGACATTCCCATTAAAGCGGCGGTGACCGCCTCCAATCAGCGCTGGACTTTTGCAAAGCTCGTGGAGGAGCTTTGCCGGGAGCATGCGGCCCTGGGGGCAAATTCCCCGAAATAAGACGGCGCACAGGAGGGAGCTGCCGAAAAACAGGCGGAAAATACGAAAAAAGGACGGGCGCAAAAGCTCGTCCTTTTTGTAATTAAAGACATTTCGGCGGCTGAGCGGAGCGATGCACCCCCAGCCGCCATGCGGGCAGTTTTGATTCCGTCAGGAAATGGCGATGGACAGGTAAAGGCAGAGGGCCAGCGCAGCCGCGCAGATGAGGACGGCCAGCAGGACGGCAGCCGCAGTCCAGGCGGCTTTTTTCCGAGGCGGCGCAGCCAGAAGGGCGGAAAAACCGGTGTGGAGGAGAGCCGTCCGAAGGGCGAGGGCCAGCGGAACGGAGATCACGATGGCAGCGGCCGCATTGAGGGAGGAAGTTGCCGCCTTCGGAAGGATGGCGACAAGGGCGGCGCGGGGATCATTGCCGAGGAAGAGGAGCTCCACGTAGGATTTCAGCAGGTAAAGGGCGATATAGGCAAGCTGGCCGGCGACGCCGGAGGCAATGAGGACGGAAATCCGCCGTTTCCCTTCCGGGAAAGCGTAGCGGGCGATGACTCCCGCCAAGAAGCCCATGGCGAATTTGGACAGGAAGGTGTAAGGGGCGGAGGTGATATACAGGGGATTCAGAAGATCGAAAAGCCCCGCGCCGATGCCGGAGGCCAGGCCGCCGGTCATGGGCCCGAACAGCATCCCCGCCAGCAGGCACATGGAATTTCCCAGATGAATGCGGGTCGCGCTGCCGATGGCGACGGGGATGCTGATCTGCATGTAATTTCCCACGAAAACCAATGCGGCCATGAGGCCCACGGATACCATGAGGATGAGTTTTCTGCGCTGTACGGTGACTTGCTGTTCCATAAAAAAGCCTTCTCTCGTTTGATGAAGATGCACGCCGAAAATCTTAAAGGAGCCGGTAGCGGTCAAAGGTCTGGTCGGAGGAGAGCCATCCCAGGCAGGATTCCAGCATGACGCCGTAGCGGGTGTCGGTGCCGTAGCTGAAGGTTGTGCGGATGGCAATTTCCAGGAAGCGGGTTGCGCGCTCGATGGCCATGGGCAGGCTGTCGCCGCCAAGCAGGGCGCCGACCATGACGCTGGCAAAAATGTCGCCGGTTCCGGGGTAGGAGGCCGGGACATAGATGCAGTCCACCCGCCAGTAATCCCCGCGGTCCCGGTCATAGCCGAGGTTTGCGACGGCGCCGTCCGCCATTTCCACGCCGGTCAGCGCCACATACCGGGGACCCAGCTCGCTCAGGCGGGCGAGGATGCTTTTGACCTCGAACTGCCGCAGCGGAGCGGAGGGGTAGGGGATGCCGAGCAGGATGCAGGCTTCGGTGAGGTTGGGGGTGATGAGGTCGGCCACCGCCGCCAGCTCCCCCATCCGCCGGCACATATCCGGCGTATAGGTCCGGTAAGGGCGGCCGTGGTCCCCCATGACGGGGTCGACAACGGCCAGGGCGCCGGGATAGGCGGCGTAATACTCCAGACAGTGGTCGATCTGTTCCAGGGAACCCAGAAACCCGCTGTAAATGCATTCGAATTCCAGCTCCAGGCGCTGATAATGGGCGAGCGTCGGGGCAAGGTAATCGGTGAGGTCCCGGAACACCACATCCCCCAGCCCGCCGGTGTGGGTGGAGAGGACGGCCGTGACAACGGGGCAGACCTGCACCTTCATGGCGGAAAGGGTGGGGAGGATGACGGAAAGGGAACAGCGTCCGAAACCGGACAGATCATGGATGGCGGCTACCCGCGGAGGTCTTTGCAGCATATGGCTCACATTCCTTACTTTAGGATGTTTCGGCAAATGCGGATACGGAAGTATCTGTCTTTTATTGTAGCCTCTGCCGCCCGGTTTTGCAAAATCAGGATGCGGGGTGCGGCAGGGCGCGGCATTTGCAGAAGATTCATAAAATTTATTATAACGCAACGGGAAGCAGTTGGCAATCTTTTCAGCAAAAAACCTGTCCCGGAAAGGTAAAAATCGGAGCGCCGGAAAAGATGCACAAACTGCATTGGGAACAGGATGGAATCTCTTGTGTAACTGGTAGAAACTGCCGGCGATAAACGGGCGGCGGATGGGAACAATGAATGTGTGGGCAAAAGCCCGCAGAAAATGCAGAACAGGAGGGATTGCAATGAACAAACCCGTACAGAATGTGCTGAAAGGCGCGGCGGCCGGCGCTATCCTCGGAACGGCGGCCATGGCGGCACTGAACGCCGGACACAATAAGGGAAAGCAGATGAAGAAAAAAGCGGCCAAGGCGATGAAAACCGTCGGGCACGTTTTCGACAGCCTTTCCCAGATGATGTAATTTCGGGCGGCGGGGCCGCCTTACATGAATTTTTCCAAAATTCACTTTACAAACGATTCATTTCATGATATGATAATAATATACACAGTTTTCAGGACGGCGGGAATTCTGCGCAGAATGTGCAGAGTCCGGCAGTTTTGGAGACAACCAGCAAGCGGGTGGCGAAGGTGCGTGTTCAGCATCGGGAGGAGCCCGGCGGCTGCAAAGCCTGTTTAAAGTTGGGGAACGGGCGGCGGAGCGGCGGGGATCTGAACGCGGCTGAGGACAATCCTTTGCCAATCGCCCAATGGTTTTATAGAACGCAATCAGGCCGGCGCGGAGCTTTTCCACGCCGGCTCTGTTTATTTTGCAGGGAGTCAGATGAGCTTTTTGTGCTCGCAGTATTCGCACATCAGCATGTTGCTTGTCTCCAGATAGGATTTTTTCAAATAGGATTCCGAATGGGTGATGCAGTTGGGGTTGGAGCAGGGTTCGTCGCTGTGGGGGGTGCCGCGGAACGGCGCAGAGACAAAGCCGTCCTCTTCCAGAAGGGTTATAATCAGGGCCATACGGGTATAGACGCCGTAATGGGCCTGTTTGAAGTAAACGGCGCGGGGATCGTCGTCCACTTCGGGCGTGATTTCATCCACGCGGGGAAGGGGATGAAGCACCTTCATGGTGGGGCGCGCCAGGGACATTTTTTCCGTGTCCAGGATATAGATGTGTTTCTGCCGCTGATATTCCTCCTCAGACTGGAAGCGTTCCTGCTGGATGCGGGTCATATAAAGGACGTCCAGGTCGCCGATGACCTCCGTTAAGGAAGAAACCTCCTGATACTGGCAGCCGGCGGCGTTGAGGAGCACCCGGATGTAGGCGGGGATGGCAAGTTCCTTTGTGGAAATCAGGATAAAGCGGTTATTGGGGAACTGAGTGAGCGCTTTAATTAAGGAATGCACGGTGCGGCCGTATTTCAAGTCGCCGCAGATTCCGACGGTCAGGTTGTCCAGACGGCCGGTTTCCCGGGTAAGGGTGACCAGGTCGGTGAGAGTCTGGGTCGGATGAAGGTGGCCGCCGTCGCCGGCGTTGATAACAGGGCAGGAAGAGTAGGCGGCGGCAGCTTTGGCGGCGCCTTCCATGGGGTGACGGATCGCGATGATGTCAGCATAGCCGTTCATAATCCGAATGGTATCGGCCAGCGTTTCCCCTTTTGCGACGGAAGAATTCTGCGGGTTGGAGAAACCGAGGCACTGGCCGCCCAGGCGCATCATAGCAGACTTAAAGGAATTCTGGGTGCGGGTCGAGGGTTCATAGAAAAGGGCAGCCAAAATCTTTCCTTCCATACGGCCGTAGAACTGGCGGGGGTTCCGCTCAATCTCCAAAGCCAGGCGAATAATCTTCTCCCAGTTCTGGCGAGACCAGTCGTTCAAATCGATCAAGTGGTTTACAGGCATGTCAAACCGATCCTTTCTTTATATAATGACACAGGAATCACATTTATTGTATCATCTTGACGGGGAAATGGCAAGAAAAAGGTGAAAAAAGTAAAAGGAAAAATAATTTTGAAAAATTTTGCAGAATAGGGTTGACAAAAAGGCAAGAAACGGGTATAATAAAGAAGCTGTCCCGCGAGGGGGCCTGAAAGTTGGAAGATCGCAGAGCGTTCCGAAGAAAAACTTCTGAAAAGGGGTTGACAAAAGGGACAGGATGTGATATGATAGACAGGCTGTCCCGAAAGGGAACGGAGCTTGAAAAGATATCAAAGGCTCGGGTTTGGAAAGGGCTTCGAAAAAAGCTCAAAAAACTTTGAAAAAAGTTCTTGACAAACGAAACGAG
>DVFM01000089.1 GCA_018713245.1 Candidatus Merdivicinus intestinavium | reverse complement strand
AGTTCCCCGCAAAAACTGGGCGTCTGTTTGTTGATGACGCAGCCGCCTCCCCCGCGAAAAATCCGCGAACGGCGGGATGAACCGCCGTCCCTCAATCCATCGCGGGGCACGCTGGGCGGCTTTCCTCCAGGTATAACCTGGCTGTGCCCTCCTGCCCTGCGGGAGCTCTCCCCTCGAGAACGGCGGTTTATCCCGCCGTTCCCCAATCCATCGCGGGGCACGCTGCCGCGGCGTCAAAAATCATTTGATTTCTTTGCGGCTGAAGCCGATATAGCCCAGGATGAGGAAAGCGGCGGTAAACACCAGGCCCGTGACCCAGCAGGTGACGAGGAACATGGGATCGTCCGTCGCCGCGCCCTTGGCCAGCTCATCCAGCCGGGAGGTAATGAGCAGGCTGCGCAGGGTTCCCACCGCCGGGATATCCAGCAGCCAGTTGATGAGCTTTAAGAAGTTGGTGGGCAGGATGAAAATGCCGACAAAGGAGAACAGGACCAGGTTGGGGCTGGAAATGTTGCAGAACAGCGCGGTGGACAGCGCCGCACCGGCAATCCACAGCGGGATGGCCCCCGCCAGCATCATGGAAAATGCGCTGAAGCATTCCCCGAACGCAGCGCCGAAACCGCCTAACAGCAGCGCCCCCAGTCCGAAGGCCACCGCCAGCAGCACAACCATCACCAGGAAACAGTACAGCAGGCAGTTTGCGAATTTGCCTAAAAATACCGTAATGCGCGGCGTGCCGTAAAAGATGGTGTTGCGCATGGTCTGAATCTTGTATTCTTCCGAAAAGGTCATATCGCCCACCAGAAGGGTGAAGTAAAGGCCGATGGAGGGAAGGAAGTTCACGAAAAACATCAGCAGCATATCCAGGTGCATCCGGCCGTTGGGGTCCTCCACGGTGGAATTGGCATAGGCAAAGAGCGCAACCACGCCCAGCAGCACCGCCGCGCAGATTGCCAGCGCGATATAAAGGTAATTGCGGCGGGACGTGCGGAAAATTTCTCCGGAAAGATAGTGTGTCATGCCTGTTTCCCTCCCATCAGATTCAGGAAATAATCCTCCAGATTGGAACTGCGCACATCGATGGAGCGCAGCGCCACCCCGCCGTTGACCAGCAGGCGGGAAATCGTCTGGGAATCCTCCATGTGGCTGTAAAGCCGGATGACGTTGCCCGGCAGCACCTCATATTCCGCCGAGCCCAGAGTATCCAGCAGCGTGGCCGCCATGGGCGCATTGTCCACCTGAATTTCCAGGCAGCTGCGGCATTTGTCGTGGATGGCCTGGGCGGAGGTCTGCTCCAGCAGGCGGCCCTGGTCCATGAAGGCAAAGTCGGTGGCAAGGTTTGCAAGCTCGCTCAGGATGTGGCTGGAGATGAGGATGGTGGTGCCGTGCTCCCGGTTCATCTGGAGCAGCACGTCCCGGAATTCCACGATGCCCATGGGGTCCAGGCCGTTGATGGGTTCGTCCAGGACCAGGAAATCCGGGTTGCCCAGCAGCGCCAGCGCGAGGCCCAGACGCTGCTTCATGCCGAGGGAGAAGTTTTTGAACTTCTTCTTGCCGGTGTCGGCAAGGCCCACCTGTCTGAGCAGGGCGTCTACATTCTCCCGGCCGGGAATCCCCCGCTGGATGCGGTAGAATTCCAGATTGTCGTGGGCGGTCAGGTAGGGGAAAAAGCTGGGGGTTTCCACCATGCAGCCGATGCGGCGGCGCATTTTGCCCAGGTTATGCTCCCCGGTCTGGCCAAAGAGGGAAAATTCGCCGGAGGTGGGGAACGTCTGGCCGGAAATCATCCGGATGAGGGTGGTTTTGCCCGCGCCGTTCTTGCCCACCAGGCCGAAAATCTGTCCCGGGCGGATGTCCATGGTGACGTGGTCTACGGCAAGGTCCCGGTACCGCTTGGTGAGTTCCCGGGAGGAAAAAATTGTTTCTTCCATGAGATGCCTTCCTTTCAGCCCCGGTAATCGGGGGGAATTTTCTTTACAGTTATGAGTATACCGCTCCGGTTGTAAGATGGGCTAAAGAAAAGGTTAAACAATTCTTAAATCAGCGGCGAGCCGCCGCTGGCAAGCCGACGCGGCCGCCGGTCTACGACCGGGGGAAATTCGACGCGGCCGCACAGCGCCGAACCAACTGCATAAGCCGCTGTGACCAGCGACAGCGGCTCGACTATGTTGTCTCCTATCATTTTCCAGAACGTTCCGGTATATTTTGTAGGGGACGGGTTTCCCGTCCCGCCGTTTTTTTGTAAAACCCATTGGAAACAGAATTGTAAAGGACGATGCCTCAGGTAAAACCTTTCCATGTAAACGCAGAGGCGCCCACAAGGGGCGCCCATATGGGATTTTACACTTAGTCTATGGCGTAAGAATCAATTTTTTCCTTTATCATGGAGAGGAACCCGTCTACGCTCATGCTGCCCAGGTCGCCGTTGGCGCGGGACCGGACGGCCAGCTCGCCGCTTTCCACTTCCTTGTCCCCGATCACCAGCATATAGGGGATCTTCTGGAGCTGCGCTTCCCGGATCTTGTAGCCGATCTTCTCGCTGCGCAGGTCGGTGGATACCCGCAGTCCGGCGGCTTCCATCTCTTTGCAGAGCTCCTGGCAGCGCTCCGCGGCCCGGTCGGTGACAGGCAGCAGCCGCACCTGTTCCGGGGCGAGCCACACGGGGAAGGCCCCGGCAAAATGCTCGGTGATAACGCCGATGAAGCGTTCGATGGAGCCCAGCACCACCCGGTGGATCATGACGGGGCG
>DVFM01000012.1 GCA_018713245.1 Candidatus Merdivicinus intestinavium | reverse complement strand
CCACATGTGGTAGATATACAGGTCGATGTAATCCAGTCCCAGGTTTTTCAGACTGGTATCCACCATCTGCTCAATGTGCTGCTGGCCGGTGATGCCGGCGGCGATCTCCTCCTGGGTGCGGGGCAGGAACTTGGTGGCCACCACCACGTCCTCCCGTTTCGCGAAGTCCCGGAGCGCCCGGCCCAGGTACTGCTCGCTGGTGCCGCTCTGGTATCCGATGGCGGTGTCAAAGAAGTTGACTCCCAATTCCAGTCCATGCTTGATAATCTCGCGGGAATGTTTCTCATCCAGGGTCCAGCTGTGCTGGCCGTTTTTGGCGTCGCCGAAGCCCATGCATCCCATGCAGATGCGGGAGACGGTGAGGTCTGAATTTCCGAGTTTTGTATATTGCATAAACTTATTCCTCCTAATTGGAATTGATGATGTGCGAAAACTGCTGGAACCCGTCGGCTTTCAGGACTGATGGGTTCCTGTATTCTCTCGCTATTTGCCTATAATTTAGTATAACCTTTCTGCGGAACAATGTCTAATACTTCTGCCGCATTTTCAAAAATGCGCGGCAGGCATTTTGTGGTTCCCCGGCTGTTGAAAAACGTCCCGGCGTGTGGTATGATACAAAGGAAAGGGGTGGTTCCCATGGAAATCCGTGTTTTGAAATATTTTTTGATGGTGGCCCGGGAAGAAAACATCACCAAAGCGGCTGAGCTGCTGCATCTGACCCAGCCCACCCTGTCCCGCCAGCTGATGCAGCTGGAGGAGGAACTGGGGGTTACGCTGTTCCACCGGGGCAAGCACCGCATCACCCTCACCGAGGACGGCATGCTCCTGCGCCGCCGCGCCGAGGAGATCGTTTCCCTTTCGGAAAAAACCAAGGAGGACCTTCGCCGCAAACGGGAGCAGCTGGCCGGGAAAATCACCATCGGCAGCGGGGAACTGCAAAGCTCCCAATTCCTGGCGGAGCTCATCACTTCCTTCCAGGAACAAAATCCCATGGTGCAGTTTGAATTTTACAGCGGCAACGCCGACAACATCAAGGAACGGATCGAACGGGGCCTTTTGGATATGGGCTTATTGCAGGAGCCGGTGGATATTACCAAATACAGCTTTATCCGCACCCCCGTCAAGGAACGCTGGGGCGTTCTGGTGCGGACGGACAGCGAACTGGCGGCAAAGGAAAGCGTCTGCCCGGAGGATCTGGCGGGCGTCCCCCTCATCATGCCCGCAAGGGAGAACATCCAGAACGAGCTCCTCAACTGGCTGGGCGCGGATATGGAGCAGCTCCATGTGGTGGCCAGCGGGAATTTGCAGTATAACATGGCCATCCTGACCCGCAGCCAGTCCAGCTGCGTCCTGACGCTGGACCTGGATTGTACCTACAACGGACTTTGCTTTGTCCCGTTTTCCCCGAAGATGGAAACCGGCACGGTGCTGGTGTGGAAAAAAATCCAGGCCTTCTCCCCGGCGGTCCAGGCTTTTGTGGAGCACGCGAAAAAATGCGTTTCAGGCATCATTGAGGATTGAATAGAAGTATTAGACATTTTTCTGCAATCGCGTTACAATATAGGTGTTCCAAGCGGGACGCCTATATTTTTTGCACGGAACAGCCTGCCGGGAAGGAGGGAGCATATGACCATCAAGGAAGCCAGCGAACGCTACAACATCCCCATTGATATCCTGAAAGCCTACGAAAGCTGGGGACTGTGCGGCGCTGTCAAAAAGGTCATGGGCGCCTGGCAGTACGACGACACCGACCTGGAACGGCTGAGCCTCATCATGACCCTGCACGACATCGGCTTTGACCATTCGGAAATTGAAACCTATATGAGATTGCTGCTGGAACGGGAAGGGACGGACGACCAGCTGATGCGGATGCTGAACCAAAAGCGGAGGAACCTTTTAGACGATATCCATTTCCGCGAAAAGCAGCTGAGCAGACTGGATGATCTCCGGTACTACATTCAGAAACAGCAGAAGATTTGATCGTTTTAAGGAGGAAGCATCATGAAAATCCAAGACAAAACCACATTTGACGGGCAGAACGTTTTCGGCCAGGGCATGGCCAATACCGCTTTTGCCCGGTATTTTATCGGGAATTCCTACTTAAACCCCCTGACCAAGCCCGGCGAAAGCGCCGTGGGACTGGCAAACGTCACTTTTGAGCCCGGCTGCCGCAACAACTGGCACATCCATCACGCCAGATCCGGCGGCGGCCAGATTCTCATCTGCACCGCGGGCGAGGGCTGGTACCAGGAGGATGGCAGGGAGGCTGTGAGCCTTATCCCCGGCACCGTCATCGTCATCCCGCCGGAGGTGAAGCACTGGCACGGGGCCAAAGCGGACAGCTGATTCAGCCACATCGCCGTGGAGGTACCCGGCGAGGGAACCAGCAACGAATGGCTGGAAGCCGTGGACGACGAGAGCTATTCCAAACTTCGATAAAAGGGGGAGCTATATGATGATGGAAAATCTTCGGGCAACGGACCCGGAATTTATGGAACGCCTGGAACACTTCGCCTTTGACGAAGCAGTCAACGAACCCAGCCAGGAACTGGAGCCCGTCACCCGGCATATGGCCATCCTGGCCGCGCTGCTGGGCTGCCAGGGCATTGACGCCTTCCGGGAGGAGCTGCCTGCCGCCCTGGATGCCGGCGTGACCCCTGTCATGGCCAAAGAGATCGTTTACCAGGCCGTGGATTACCTGGGAATCGGCCGGGTGCTGCCCTTCCTGAACGCCGCAAACGAGATTTTGACCCGGCGCGGCGTGTCCCTTCCTTTGGAAGGCCAGACAACGACCACCATGGAAAACCGGCTGGAAAAAGGGGCCCAGGCCCAGGCGGACATCTTCGGTCCCCAGATGCTGGAGGCTTGGAAGGCCGGTCACATCAACCGCTGGCTGGCGGCCAACTGCTTCGGGGATTACTATACCCGCACCGGCCTGACCCTGGCCCAGCGGGAGATGATTACCTTCTGCTTTTTGGCGGCCCAGGGCGGCTGCGAACCACAGCTCACCAGCCACGCCAAGGGCAATATGAATTTAGGCAACGATAAAGCATTTCTCATCCGGGTGGTGTCCCAGTGCCTGCCCTATATCGGTTATCCCCGCAGCCTGAACGCCGTTGCCTGCGTCAACAAGGCGGCGGAGGGATAAGCCGCAAGCCGGCTGTTACAAAACAAGCCTTCCTCCATTTTCATCCTCTTTTTCTTCCAAAACGCCAGACGCCGCCGGAAAACCAGCGGCATTTGGCGTTTTTGGCTGTCATGATGTTTGGAAAAATCCGGCCGCAAAGACCAACACAAAACGAAACGCTATGGAATCCATCGAACAGCTGTGCTATAATAGGAATAGAAGGACGCCATTGCGCGCCGAAACCGGAAAGGAGGAACCGGCCATGCGGGAACGGACCTATATCTGCTGCGATTTAAAGAGCTTTTACGCCAGCGTCGAGTGCATCGAGCGCGGTCTGGACCCCATGACCACCAATCTTGTGGTGGCGGACGAAAGCCGGACGGAAAAGACCATCTGCCTGGCGGTAACGCCCTCCCTGAAAGCCTACGGCATCCCCGGCCGGGCGCGGCTCTTTGAGGTGATTCAGAAGGTAAACGAGGTGAACGCGGCGCGGAAATGGGACGCGCCGGGGCGGCAGCTCACCGGCGCATCCTGGAAGGACCCGGAGGTGCGGCAGAACCCCTCCCTGGCTCTGGACTACCTCGTCGCTCCCCCGCGCATGGCCCACTATATCGACTGGAGCACCCGCGTTTACAGCGTCTATCTCAAGCATGTTGCGCCGGAGGACATTTACTCCTACTCCATTGACGAAGTGTTCCTCGACGCCACCGCCTACCTGAAAAACCAGGGCCTCTCCGGCCGGGAGTTCGCCCGGAAGATTATCCTGGACATTCTGAAAACCACCGGCATCACCGCCGCGGCCGGCGTCGGCACCAATCTGTACCTGGCGAAAATTGCCATGGACATCGGGGCCAAGCGCGTCCAGGCCGACGAATACGGCGTCCGCATCGCGGAGCTGGACGAAATGGGCTACCGCCGCTCCCTCTGGACCCACCGGCCCCTCACGGATTTCTGGCGGGTGGGGAAGGGCTACGCGGACAAGCTGGAGGCCCATGGGCTGTACACCATGGGCGACATCGCCCGCTGTTCCATCGGAAAGCCCACGGACTACCACAATGAGGAACTGCTCTACAAGCTCTTCGGCGTCAACGCGGAACTGCTCATTGACCACGCCTGGGGCTGGGAACCCTGCACACTGGCGGACATCCGGGCATACAAGCCGGAAAACAAGAGCATCGTCTCCGGCCAGGTCCTGCCCTCCCCCTACTCCTTTGAACAGGCGCGTCTGGTCATTCGGGAGATGGCGGATGCGCTGGCGCTGGATCTGGTGGACAAGCGGCTGATGACCAACCAGCTGGTGCTGACGGTGGGATATGACATTGAGAATATGAAAAGCGGCTATGCCGGAGAGGCGGTCACCGACCGTTATGGGCGCAGAATCCCCAAACACGCCCACGGCACCGTCAATCTGGCCTACACCTCTTCCGGCGGCGACCTGCTGGAAGCCGTTTCAAGACTCTACGACCGGATTGCGGACAAATCCCTGCTGATCCGGCGGCTGACCATCTGCGCCAACCGCCTGCTGGAAGAATCTTCGGTGCAGAAGCAGGACACGGCGGAGCAGCTCAGCCTGTTTGCCGACTACACGCAGGAGGAAAAACAGAAACAGGAAGAAGCCGCGGCCCGCGAACGGGAGCGGCGGCTTCAGGAAGCGATGCTGGGCATCAAAAAGCGGTACGGCAAAAACGCCATCCTCAAGGGGATGAACCTGGAGGACGGCGCGACGGCCAAGGACCGGAACGACAAGATTGGAGGCCACAAGGCATGACGGGACCTTACGACGACATCATCTCCCTCCCCCACCCCACTTCACCCAGGCACCCCCGGATGTCCCGCATCGACCGGGCCGCCCAGTTTTCCCCTTTCGCGGCGCTGTCGGGCCATCACGCGGCTCTGGAGGAAACCGCCCGGCTGACAGACCGGCGGCTGGAGCTGAGCGAGGAGGAAAAGGCGGCGCTGGACCGGAAGCTGTGCATTCTGCTGGAGCACATCGCGGAGCAGCCGGAGATCACCGTTTCCTGGTTCCGGCCCGATGACAAGAAAGACGGCGGCAGGTATGCTGCCTCCGGCGGAAAGCTCAAAAGGATGGATGCCGCTGCGCGCGTCCTGATTCTGACCGACGGCACAAGGATTCCGCTGGAGGATATCGCGGATATCGAAAGCGGAATTCTTCCGGAATGACGGGCTGCGCGGGATTTCGTCCGGCTTGCCGTACTAAGCGGAGCCTGGCGGCCCCCTTTTTCAAACGCAATGAAAAATCAAACAACAGGAGGAATCGGCATGAATGTTTCCACTTCCATTAACGTTTTCTTCGGACAGGGGCCGGTAAGCACGCAGATGAAGCGGGTTTACGACGCCGGCTTCCGTCATATGGACATCAACATATCGGATTGGGTCGATATGCCCTCCGGAAACGGTCTTTTCCCCGCCTCCCCGCAGGAATGGCAGAATTGGGTGCAGGAAATCGGAGATTTCGCCGGAAAGTTCGGCGTTACGCTGAACCAGGCGCATGGCCCGCTCTTCAATATTTTTGAAGAAGGTCCCCGCGGCGACCATCTGCGCAGCATGTGCCTCCCCTCGCTCGAAGCGGCCGCGGCCCTTTCGATCCCGTGGGTTGTGTACCATGCGGGGAGCTTTGCGGGGGATTTCCAATCCGAATCGCATGTTCGTGCGGTAAAAGAGGCGAACCGGCGCTTTTTTGACCCGCTGGTAGAAGCGGCAGAAAAGCTCGGGGTTGGCATCGCCCTGGAAAATATGAGCGACCGGTTCAGCCGGGGCCAGGGCGGCAGATATTGCGCCAATACGGACGACCTGATTGATCTGGCGGACAGCTTTCACAGCAGCCGGGTGGGAATCTGCTGGGATACCGGGCATGCGCACATCCAGGGAGTCGATCAGCGCGCGGAGCTTCGCAAAATAGGGGACCGTCTGAAGGTGCTCCACATCCAGGACAACGACGGATGCACGGATCAGCATACCGCGCCTTTTTACGGGACGATCGATTGGGGGAATATTTTGCAGGGCCTTCGGGATATTTCCTATGCGGGCGAGCTCACCTTCGAGGCGCATATGCTCATCCGGCGCGTTCCGCTCAGCTGCCAGGACGCCGCGCTGTCTTTGCTTTATCAAATCGGCTGCGCGTTAAAGCGGCAATTTGAGGCGATGCCCTGAAAGCGCCCAAAATACCTGTTGAGAAAGTACAGCAGCCGCACCCGTATTAACGGTATTTTCCGTACTTCCGCACAGCGCGGTAAAATGCATCAATATTCTCGAGCGGTACTTCGGGTTCCAGCAGATGAGTCGGTGCAATCACCAGCCCACCGCCTTTTCCGACAGTTTCAATCATGCGGCGGGTCGTTTCTTCCACCTCTTTTGCGCTGCCGAACGGCATGGTGGTCTGGGTCCCAATTGTTCCCCAAAAGGAAAGGCGGCTGCCGTACATCTCTTTGATCTCCACCGGGTCCATGCATTCCGGCTGGACGGGATTCAGCACGTCCACTCCGATTTCAATGAGGTCCGGGATAATGTCCAGAATATTGCCGTCCGAATGGTAATAAGCCAGAACGTCCGGGTTGACCCGCTTGGCCGCCGCAATGCAGCGTTCCATGGTAAACCGGATCTGATTCCGCCAGATGGTCTTGGACATCATCATGCTTTTCTGCGTTCCTACGTCGTCCCCGAACACAATCATATCGACGCCCATTTCCGCCATTTTAGCGGCGATCCCCTCCTGAATCCGGCAAATTCGTTCTAGGCAGGCTTTTCCGATTTCATTTTCCTCATAAAGGTCAACGAGCATGTTTTCAAGGCCGCGCAGATACCAAGCCGGTTCAAATACCTGGACGGCTGAATATACCGCCAGATATCCGGCTTCCTGAATGTCCCTCACCTTTTCGGCAACGCCTTCCCAGCGGTAGTCCTCCAAAAAGTCCGGCTCCGGAAAATCCCAGACCTCCCGGGCGGCGGTGAAGTTTTCCATGGGGTGCCGCATGGAAGAAAAATGCGCGAATCCGGCCGGAACATATCCGATCCCCCATTCGTCGATGCTGGCATCCTCCGGCAGAGAACCGGAAGGATAGTAGGCGTCAAACTGCGGCGGAAGCCGGGTCGGTCCCATCCCGACATACCGGTAAGGCAGCTGATAATAGGCATAAAAATCATCCGCGCCGCGCTCTTCTTTTAATTTTGCCCGAAGGCTCTCGCAGAGATCCAGTCCCCACGGCACGTACTCAGGTTCCCGGCGGCGCAGAGCCCGAAGAATGTTTTCTCTTGGAGTCATCATGCTTTTCCTCCTTTTTGCAGCGCCGGCCTTAATACTGTCCCAGCAGGAGCGCTTCCTCGATAAACGCGATGTAATTCCGTTCTGTTTTCGGGGACAGCGGGATGTTGATGGGAGAGGCTGTCGGCATGATGACATAGCCGCCGCCCTCCTTCGCAGCCTCCATGCAGCGGCGGACCTCCTGCCGCACCTCCGCCTCCTCCGCGTTTTCCAGCAGTTTTAATTGGAGATTTCCAAAGACCGCCGCACGTCCGGCGGCTTTTTTCTTGACCTCTGCCAGCGAAATATCGCCGTCCGGCGGCGCTTCGCAGGGGTCCAGGGCGTCCGCGCCGGTGTCCAAAATCATGTCCAGCACCCGGCCGATCCGCCCATGGGAATGAATCCGCACCTTCTTCCCATAGGAGTGAATGAGTTCCACCATCTCGCAGAGGTATGGATACACAAATTTTTCAAAGCTGGCGGGAGGCAGATACGGCGGCGTTGCATATTCCGGGCCGCATATCCGATACAGATCCACGGGGCAGGTATCCAGCATATTCCGCAGGTTCCGGATATTCCGCCGCTGGAGCTCCTCCAGAGTCGCCTGAAAATGCTCCGGCTCAGTAAGCGCCCAGACAGTCGCTTCACCGAATTCCATGATTTCCATCGCGGTGCAGACCGGGTCGGCCAGCGACGTCATGATAATCCCGTGCTCACCCAGCTCCGCACAGACGCGGTCATAATCCCCCCGCCGGTAGGTCACAGGTTCATACGGCAGCGACATCAGCGCATCCACATCGTCCAGGTCCTTGCAAAGGTGCTCCACCTGCCAGACGGTCCGGATAGAATCGCAGTATTTGGAAACCGCCCGCAGATCGCGGCCGGGCGTATGCAGGGTGGTGCGGGCAACATGGTACCGGCCTTCCTCCCAGCGCTCCTGATCCGTGGGGGCGGCAAACGCGGACTTGACCTGGCGCTCGCTGCCGGGCGGGTCCCACATGGTAATGGAATCCGTATTCGCGCGGATAAAGTCCATCAGCTGATGGTAGGATTCTTCCTGATTCTCAAAGCTGCGGCTGTTATAACCGCACAGCTCATAGGTGGAAACCGGCACACGGTCCGGGAGACCGCCGGACAGCACCGCCGTCAGCCTTTCTCTGGAGGTCATGCTCACTCATCCTTCCTGATTCAAGTCCCGGCCCGCAGCGGACAATTGTCAAAGCAGCTGCTGTGCCGGGCAGCGTTTCCTTTTTCATACTGCTGCTCTCCTTTTACCTTTATTATACCGGGAAACGCCAAAAATGCAATATGTGATTTTTGACTGAAGGCTGCGTAAACCATCAAAATAGTTCAATCAATAGAGTTCATCAGCAAAAACCGGGCGTTTTTGTTATGCCTGATTTTTGCTGATGAAATGCTTTGGTATAATGGTATCCGTTTCTATCGTGATGAATGGATTTTATTAAAAAACGTTTGAACGGCGCCGCTGCGCGGGATTTCACCCGGCTGCCGGATGCGGCCCTGGCCTTTCAGCCATGCGGATTACAGGGCGGGGTGAAGCTTTTGAGACTGTTGGGGGAATACGTTTTACGAATATTGTACGCCATAATAACTACCTCTCCTCCCGAGTTTATCGTATGTATTCCAGAACAAGTAGTTTACCTCTTCCTCTACCATTACGGTTTCCCCTTCCTGATACATATATAAAGGCGCGGTGCAGTCGCTGGAATCCAGCGATTCCAAATAAAGGATTTGCCCTTCCGGCGCCAGATACTCCATCGCAACGTCATCCGCGATGATTTCGGTCTGACCGTTTTTATAAAAACATAGTGAATGGCTGTCCACTTCCTCATGAAAAATAAGTACAGGATTATTCGTATACAAGACACCATCTTGATAAAGGCGGGGTTCAAACCGCGCCCTGCTGATTGCCACTCGCTCTTCTCCATAATAAAGCACAGGCTCCCCATCTTCTGTCTCTTTGTAATAAACCGCAGGGATTCCGACGGATGGATCGTATTGCCCCCATACCCGAATTGACGGACAGGAAAAAAGGGAGTAAAGTGGAAAGGAAAGGGGCAAAAGAAAATGGAAACAAAGAAAAAAACAGGAACAGCGCCGCCGCGGTATGACGAAACGTTCAAGGCC
>DVFM01000088.1 GCA_018713245.1 Candidatus Merdivicinus intestinavium | reverse complement strand
TGCCCTATGTTGTATTATTAAATTGTTACAAAGAACGTTTCGGTTTCCCATGCATTTTCATGAGTGGAAAGCCGAAAGTTTATTTTTACCATGGAGGTACAGCAATGAAAACTCGCAAAACACTCGCACTTTTGATGACCGCCATTATGGCCGCTGCGGCATTCACCAGCTGCGGATCCGGCAGCGGGGACAGCTCGGCTGCCGCCGACAGCTCGACGACAGCCGAGGACAGCAGCTCCTCCGGAGAATCGTCCAGCGATGAAATTGTCACCGTCACCTGGCACCTGCCCCGAGATCAGGAATACGGCACCGAAATAACGGAGCAGGTATTCGGGGAAGTCAATCGTTATCTGGCGGAAAACGCCGGAATCAACATTGAGTTCCACTCCTACGATTACGGCACCTACACCACCAAGCTGAACACCATGCTGACAGCCGGAGACAAGATGGACATCTATTTTGCCTCCCCCATGCATACGACCTATCCTCACGCAATCGCGCTGGGCGCCGCCCAGCCCATTGAGGATTACCTGGAGGAATATGCGCCGGAGGCCATGGAAACCCTTCCGGATTTCCTGTGGACCGCAGCAACCATCGGCGATCATATTTACGGTTTTCCCGCCTACAAGGATAATGCGTTTGTAGCAAGCCTGATTTATAACAAGACCATGGCCGAGGAATTGGGCATCGACGTTTCTTCCTACATCAATGCGGACGGAACCTTTGACTCGTTCTACGATCAGATTGTCCCGATGCTGTATGAAGCGAAGGAAAAGCGCGACGCCCAATACCCGGACCAGGCCAATATTCCTATTTCCAAATACTATGGCATGGGCCTTTACCAGGAGGATTTCTCCAACGGAATCAGCGCAAACCTGAAGGGCATCGAGTCCTACGCCGGCATGGGCACCGGAGAAACGGTGTTCTGCAGATTCATGACCCCCGAATATCTGGAAGCCTGCCAGCGCAAGCGGCAGCTGGTCATTGACGGGATCCTGCCCAGCGAAGCAAACTATGACAGCGATTTGGCGCTGCGCAACAGCGGCAGGATTTTCATGGAAGGCCAAACCGGCATTGTCAACGTTGCTCCCGACTATTTCAGCTCGGAGTTTGAAGTCGCTTCCGTTAAGAACAACAACTCCTACCTGACTACCGACTATATCCTCTACGGCGTCAGCGTGGTGTCCAACACCTGTGAACACCCGGAGGCGGCCGTCAAGGCGCTGAACTACGTCAACACCGATAATTATGTAGCCAACACACTGCATTTCGGCATTGAAGGCGAGGACTATGTCCTCACCGACGACAACCGCGTGAGCTTTGAAGGGACGCGCAACGCCGATCCCACCGCCCGCTCCTGGTATTACTGGTACGGCTGGACCTACGGCAACATTTTTGCCATGTCCCTGCCGGAAGGGCAGTCGGATACGCTGTGGACCGACCTTCAGGGCGTCAACGAAACGGCTGTTGTTTCCGAGAATTTGGGCTTTACCTTTGATACCACCGGCCTGGATAACGAGATTGCCGCCGTTTCCGCCGTTATCACCGAATACAGCGGCCAGATGGAAAACGGCTTTATGGATAACCTCGAACAGATTCAGCAGGACTTCACGGAAAAACTGAACGCTTCCGGCATCCAGACCATCATCGATGCCTGCCAGGAACAGCTGAACACCTGGCGTGCTGAACAGGGCCTGACCGTAGCGGAATAAACCTTTCCTGTGAAAAGCTGCCCTTCGGAAGCCCCCGCTTTCCGCAGAGGGGCAGCTTTTCCATTATGTATGATCCAAAGGAGGAAAACAGAATGAAAGCAGTTGCCAGCAGCCCGCCTTCCCGCGGGTTCGGCTATAAGATTCGGCATCATTTCCACCAGTACGGGATGCTGCACCTGATGGCGCTCCCCACGGTGGTCTGGCTTGCCCTGTTCGCCTACTGGCCCATGTTCGGCCTGATTATGGCATTCGAGGACTACAACGTCCAGGACGGCTTTTTCGGCAGCGAATTCGTCGGGCTGAAAAACTTTGAATTCCTGTTCCAGTCTCAGGACGCCTGGGTCATTACCCGCAATACCGTCCTTTACAACATCGCCTTTATCGTTCTGGGCAATGTCTGCGCCCTGGGGCTTGCCATCATCCTCAGCGAAATGTACTTCCACAAGACGGCGAAGGTTCTGCAGACCATCTTTATTTTGCCGAACTTCCTCTCCATCACGGTCATCGCGCTGATTGTTTACGCCTTCCTCGCCCCCACCAACGGCTTTGTCAACGCCATCATTCAGAACCTGGGCGGGACTAAGGTCAACTGGTACGTCACCCCCTCCATCTGGCCGTTCCTGCTGGTCTTTATCAACCTGTGGAAGGGTACAGGATATTCGGCCGTCGTTTACCTTGCCTCCATTTCCGGCATTTCCAACGAATATTATGAGGCGGCCATGCTGGATGGCGCGACCAAGCTCCAGCAGATCCGCTACATTACCATACCCAACCTGCGCTTTATCCTTTCCATCCAGCTGATTATGGCGGTCGGCGGCATGTTCCGCGGCGACATCGGCCTGTTCTACACGGTCACCATGAACAACGGCGCGCTGTATCCCGTCACCGACGTCATCGACACCTACGTTTACCGCAGCCTGACCACCAGCCAGTCTCCTGGCATGTCCGTGGCGGCCGGCTTCTACCAGTCGGTAGTCGGTCTGATCCTGATTCTGCTGTCCAACTGGGTGGTAACCAAGATTGACGCGGACAGCGCATTATTCTGATCAAGGAGGTTTCATCGATGGCTGAAGAACTCAAAGAAGTCCGAGAGAAAAAAGGCCGCGGCAGCTATTTGAATAAGCTCACCCGCATTTCCCCCGGCTGGAACCTTGTCCTGCTGATTTTCCTGCTGATATTGGCGGTGATTGTAATCGTGCCGGTCGCGCTGGTAGTAGTCGTATCCCTTTCCACCGCGGAAAGCATCGCGCTGAACGGCTATTCCTTCCTCCCGAGCGAATGGACCCTCATCGCTTACGAAAACCTGCTGGGAAAAGGGCTTGGCACCCAGATTCTGCAATCCTACATTGTAACCATCGCCATGACCGCGGTGGGCACCGTACTGAGCCTGTTCCTGATGTCCCTTTACGCATACGTCCTGGCGCAGCGGAACTTCCCGGCCAAGCGTTTCTATACGCTGATTCTCTTTTTCACCATGCTGTTTTCCGGCGGTCTGGTTCCGTCCTACATCGTGAACCGGCAGTACCTGCACCTGTATGACAACTTCTGGGTGCTGGTTCTCCCCGGCCTGATCGCCGCTTATAATGTATTCATCCTGCGCACCTTTATGCAGTCCACCATCCCGGAGGCCATGTTCGACGCCGCCAGAATCGACGGCGCCAGCGATTTCCGTATCTACTGGCAGATCGTCCTGCCGCTGTGCAAGGCGGGCCTGGCGGTTGTAGCCATGTGGGCCATTGTCGGGCGCTGGAACGACTGGTTTACCGGCATGCTTTACATTGAAAACGCCAAGCTGGTCCCCCTGCAGACCATGCTGCAGAAGATTCAGAACAATATCGACTTTATCAAGAACAACTCCCAGATGAAAAACAGCGTAGAAGGCGCCAGCATCCTCAAGAGCCTCCCCGGCGAAAGCACCCGGATGGCAATCGTCGTCATCTCCTCTGTTCCCATCATCTTCGCCTACCCCTTCTTCCAGCGGTACTTTATCCAGGGCATTACCGTCGGCAGCGTCAAGGGCTGATCGCCGCCGCAAGGATACTCCGAGACGGACATGCAGAATGTCCGTCTTTTCTTTGCCCCGGAAAAAGGCAGATTTGGGCCGTCCGGGAGGGATATTGACAACAAAAGGGAGAAGGGATAAAATAAAAATGTCAGTTTTTATCCAAAGTGAGGCTTCAGACAATGTCAAAACAACCAGTATCCCTGACAGGCGGCAGCGTGGCCAGGGGGATGCTGCTGTTTGCAGTGCCGATTTTCTTCAGCAACCTGTTCCAGCAGCTTTACAATGCAGTCGATTCTCTGATCGTGGGCAATTTTCTCGGCGGGGAGGCGCTGGCGGCGGTCAGCTCCTCCGGGAGCCTGATTTTCCTGATGACCGGCTTTGTCAACGGGGTGAGCCTGGGGGCCGGCGTACTGATTGCCCGGCATTTCGGCGCAAAGGACAAAGAGGCGCTGTCCCGGGCCGTCCACACAACCGTGGCGCTGGGGCTGGCGGCGGGCGCCGCCCTGACCCTCATCGGCGTCGTACTGACCCCCCAGATCCTGCGCTGGATGGGCACGCCGGACAATGTCATCGGCAGCTCCGTCATTTACTTCCGCATCTATTTTATCGGCTCCATTCCGGTGGTGCTGTATAACGTCGGCGCCAGCATCCTGCAATCGGTCGGGGACAGCCGCAGCCCCATGTACTACCTGATCGCGGCTTCGCTGCTGAACGTTGTGCTGGACCTGCTGTTCATCGGCGGGTTCCATATGGGGGTGGGGTCGGCCGCCCTGGCCACCATTCTCTCCCAGGCCCTCAGCGCGGCGCTGGCCTTCCGGAAGCTCTCCCGCAGCAGGGAAGCCTACGGCCTGCGCTGGCGGCAGATCCGCTTCCACGGCCCGACGCTCCGGGCGGTAGTTGTCCAGGGCGTTCCCTCCGGCATCCAGAATTCGGTGATTTCCCTGGCAAACGTCATTGTGCAGGCAAACATCAACTCCTTCGGCGCGCAGGCCATGGCCGGCTGCGGCGCTTACAGCAAGGTGGAGGGCTTCGCCTTCCTGCCGGTCACCTGCTTCGCCATGGCCCTGGCCACCTTTGTGAGCCAGAACATCGGCGCAGGCCAGCTGGACCGGGTGCGCAAAGGGATGCGCTTCGGCATTGCCACTTCGGCGGTCCTTGCGGAAATCATTGGCGTTGCGATTTTCGCCCTGGCTCCGCTGCTCATCGGCATGTTTAACAGTGAGCCGGAGGTCATCGCTTTCGGCGTGCAGCAGGCGCGGACGGCGTCGCTGTTCTACTGCCTGCTGGCCCTCAGCCATTGCTGCGCGGGCATCCTGCGGGGGATGGGGCGGCCTGTTGTGCCGATGATGATTATGCTCGCCGTCTGGTGCGCGCTGCGGATTCTCTATATCACCGTCACGCTGCACTTTATCCCCCATATCGGCGTGATTTTCTGGGCCTACCCGCTGACCTGGTTTATCAGCTCGGCGCTGTTCTGCTGGTATTTGGCCCGCACGCCGCTTCCGTCGGCGGAAAAGGGCGCGCCTGCCCATCGCTGAGCCCGGCGGCGGCGGAAATTCTGCAAAAAACCGTGTGTCTGAAGCGCTGAATGCTTCAAACACACGGTTTTTATCATACGTGATGCTGCAGGGATTGCGGCGGCCGGTGCTGTTATCCCTTCAGCGCCGCCAGGACTTCCGCCGGGTGGGTGTCCGGCTTTACTTTGGCATACACCTTCTCCACCATGCCGTTTTCGTCGATCACAACGGTGGAGCGCACCGTCCCCATGGAGACCTTTCCGTAATTTTTCTTTTCCTGCCAGGCGCCGTAAGCCTCCAGCACCTGATGCTCCGGGTCGGAGAGCAGCAGAAAGGGCAGCTCATACTTTTCCGCGAACTTTTTGTGGGCGGACTCGCTGTCTTTGCTCAGGCCGATGACCACCGCGTTTTCCGCAAGGAAGGCGTCATGTGCGTCCTTAAAGGCGCAGGCTTCCCGGGTGCAGCCCGGCGTGTTGTCCCTCGGGTAAAAATACAGCACGACTTTTTTCCCACGGAAATCCGCCAGGGAGTGCTCCCTGCCCTCCGCGTCCCGGAGGGTAAATTCCGGCGCTTTTGTTCCTGCTTCGATCATTTGTTACATCCTTTCTTTTAACCTCGGGGCATCCTGCCCCGATACAAACACCTGTTTGCGCAGGTGCGAAGTTATTCCGGAATGGAAATCGTTTCCGGAATCCCGTCTTTCGCTTCCGCCTGAACGCCTGTCACCGAGAGGTAACGCCAGCAAAGGGCTGAATCCGCCAGCACCGTCTCCTGAACCTTCTGAACATTCAGCAGCCCGGTGCTCTCCTCCACCAGTCCCATCTCCCGGGCTTCCCGGCGGGGAATCTGTATCTCAATCTGAACGGCGGCATATTCCGTCCCGGCAAAGCAGGCGCCGTAGAGGGCTTCTCCGCTTTCCTCCCGGAATATGCCCAGAAAGCGGAGCTCCGCATCCGGCAGCGTCACCCACGCGGCGGGGAGCGTGCTTCCGTCCGGCGCTTCGGCGTAAGCCGGTTCCGAAAAATAAGCGGGGCCTGTAAATGTGATAAGGGACAGCGGCTG
This sequence comes from Candidatus Merdivicinus intestinavium, assembly GCA_018713245.1. Lineage (GTDB taxonomy): Bacteria > Bacillota > Clostridia > Oscillospirales > Ruminococcaceae > Merdivicinus > Merdivicinus intestinavium. The sequence continues at coordinate 12,674 of DVFM01000088.1, read as the reverse complement.
TGTATCCCTGCGGTAGCGCCAAAAGCCGAGCCCTCCTCCCAGAAGCAGGAGGCATACCGCCGCGGCGGCACCCCGGCGCAGCCATTTCTGCCTGCGGCCGGTCTGTTTCAGGCGTTCGGACGCCCGGCGGGCCAGCGCCTGCTTTTCCTCCCGGGTCAGGCCGTCCTCCCGGCCGAAATCCGGCTGGGCGTCCGCCGTCCCTTTGGGGCCTCCTTCCCGCAGGATGGCCCTTGCCAGCTCCCCGCCGTCCTTCCAGCCGGAAAGCGGGAGCCCATCCAGCAAGCGGGCCGTCTCCTCCGCAGCCGCGGCATCCTCCCGCAGCTCCGTCCGCCGTTTTTGCAGCAGCAGGTTGGTCTGCGCCCCGTCCCGCTGAAGCGCGCCGATCTCCTCTAGGGAGAACCCTACGCTGCGAAGCGCGCTGATTTCTTGCAGGCGCGCCACATCCTCCTCCCCGTATTCCCGGTAGGTGCGGCCCTGTCTCCAGCAGCTTTCCGGGGACAGCAGCCCCTTTTCCAAATACAGGCGGACTGCCCGCTCCGTCAGCCCGGTCCGGGCGCAAACCTCTTTGATTTTCATTCAAACCTCCCCTTTCTGCCTTCAGTGTAACATCTGACCTTAGGGAAGTGTCAAGCTTTTTTATTGACGACGCGGCCGGGGCGCCTCGCGGCGGATTTTACAACGGCGGGATGAACCGCCGTTTTCGGGACCGGTTCCCCGGACTTCCGTTTTTTTGCTGACGGCGCGGCCGGAGCAACACGCGGCGGATTTTGCAACGGCGGGATGAACCGCCGTTTTCGGGACCGGTTCCCCGGACTTCCGTTTTTTTGCTGACGGCGCGGTTATCGGGAGCTGAAAAATTTCCGAATACAGTGCAGGCGGCCGCGCGGGCCGCCTCAAAGTATGCTGACAGCGGGAGAATCAGCGGGCCAGGGAACCCATGGGGTCCCAGGGAGCCAGTTCTTTCGGCTCTTCTTTCAGGATATCCGCCTTATCCGCCAGATATTCCCGGCGAACCACTGCCTGATAGACAAATTCGTCAAACCAGCTGTCGCTGGCCACATAATAGCCCTTTTCGCCGCGGTCGTCGCCCCAGCTGTTCTCGATTTTCCAGCGGTTCGGCTTGCCGTCCACCAGGTTGACGCCGGTGATGACCATGGCGTGGCACATGCAGCTGTCCCGGTAATCCAGGCGCTCCTCCTTGGTCAAAGAAAGGTCGAGGCCGGTAAGGAGCTCATACTCAAAGGACTTGTCGTCCCAGATGCCGCCGGCGCGGTCGCCGAATTTGCTCACGTCGCTGCCGAACCAGACCACCTCGCCGTCCTGGAGCTGGCGGATAATGAGGGCCTTCATCTCCTCCATGGGAAGATTTAAGTAGGCAACTTCCTGCCCGCCGGAGACATTGCCCAGATATTTGACGGTGTACATGTGCTGGTAGGGCTTATCCTTGGTAGGAGCGTCGATAATGCTGACATAGGCGTCCAGGTCCATGTCCACATACTTCTCAAAAAAGCGGTGCGGCGTCAGGCCGCGGTCGATATGGTACTGCTTCTCCTTGTCGCAGTATTCAAAATCAAAGGTCTGAGGCGGCGCGCCGTAGCAGATGCACAGGAAGTTGTAGGCTTCCTTCAGAAGCTCTGCCTTCCTGGCTTCCACAGCCTCCGCGCCCGCGCCTTCCCGGCAGAGATTCCGCAGGGCGGCCGCGCCGGTTTTGAGGTTGGTGTTCAGCAGCCGGTTCATGGAGCCGGTGGCGCTGCTCTGGAAAGTTTCCGGCATGGCGTGCTTGGGGACGACGCCGTATTTCTTTACGATGTTCACAAACATGTCCCACTGGCCGCCGTCATGAACGCCGGTCTGGAGCAGATAGGTGACGGTGCGGTCGTCGGCGGGGAGGTCCGCAGTGTCCAGGATGCAGTCGTAAAAATAATTCACGCGCTCGAATTTGTCCCAGAAGGCGCAGTAGCTTTGGGAGAGCTCAAACTGTTCCATCCCGGTTTTGGCGGCAACCCGCTCCCGCAGGACGTTCAGCGCCGCGAACATCCAGCACCGCCCGCTGGATTTCTGGTTGGTGGCGGACATGGTGGGAATTTCCACCGAAAAATGATGATGCAGCCGGGCGGCTTCCATTCCGCAGAAGGCGATGTCCGCAAGGTCGGTCTTGGAAGCGGCGTTGGCGGCGGCGCGCATGGATTTGTCCGCCGCAAAATTTTCCCGGAACGAGGCCAGGGTTTCGGGGCTGATGGGATGTTCTTTCATCGGTACACACTCCTGTCACATGGGTTTTCAATTACGATTATAGCACAGCCCCGCTAAAAAGCAAGCAAATTCGGCAGGATTGGGAATATTATGCAACAAATTCCCCTGATTTCCGTCACTATAGAAATGGCGGCAATTTCCGGGCCGGGAAGCGGGAAACCGGTTGCGCCGGGCCGCCGGTTGTATTATAATAGAAGATAACGCACAAAATATACGATGCGATCCGGGCGTATGAAAGGAGAAAAAATATGGACGTGATTACGGTAGTGGCTCCGTGCTATAATGAACAGGAGGTGCTGCCTATTTTTTACCGGGAGCTCTGCCGGGTGGCGGAAGAAATGTCCGCCCGGGCGGAGTTCGAGTTTCTGTTTATCGACGACGGCTCCCGGGACGGAACCTGCTCCATCCTGAAGGAGCTTCGGGAGCAGGACCCGCGGGTCTGCTACATTTCCTTTTCCCGGAATTTCGGGAAGGAAGCCGGGATTTACGCGGGGCTGGAGCATGCGGCGGGGGACTACATTGTCGTAATGGACGCCGACATGCAGCATCCGCCCGCCTTTATCCCCAAGATGTACGACGCGGTGGTCTCCGGGGAGTACGACTGCGCATCCACCCGGCGGGTGACCCGCAAAGGGGAAAGCCCTCTCCGCTCCCTGTTTGCCAGGCTGTTTTACAAGGTAAACAACGCCCTGTCCCCGGTCAAAATGGTGGAGGGCGCCCAGGATTTCCGGTTTATGTCCCGCCGGATGGCGGAAGCTGTTCTGGAGCTGTCGGAGCGCAACCGCTTTACCAAGGGGATCTTTAACTGGGTGGGGTTCCGGACCAAATACCTGGAATACGACAATGTGGAGCGGGCCGCCGGAAAGAGCAAATGGTCCTTCCTGGGGCTGCTCCGCTACTCAATAGAAGGAATCCTCGCCTTTTCGACAGCCCCCCTGCTGCTGCCGCTGCTGCTGGGAGCAATTCTTTTTGCGGCGGGGCTTGTGATGGCGGTGCTCCGGCTGTGCGGCGCAGGGGCGGACCTTGTCTGCGCCGTCATCCTGATGGTTGGCGGGGCGCAGCTGGGCTGCCTGGGAATCCTGGGCGCATATTTTTCCAAAATATACCTGGAGGTCAAAAAGCGGCCCATTTATATTGCCAGAGACATTCAAAAGTAAGCCGGGAAAGGAGCTGCATATGGAAAGAATACGGAAAAAGCGCTCCCTGAACTGGCTGGGCGGCGCAGCCTGCTTTGCCGCCATCCTCTGGCTGATGCTGCTGACCCCGCTCACCGGGGACGACTGGTGCTTTTTAAGCCTGCACACCACAAACCCCGGCGCGCTGGCGGCCCGGATTGCGGAACAGTGGCACAATCTGAACGGCCGGGTTATCGGCAATATCTGCGCCATTCTGTTCAGCGGCCTGGATTTCCCGCGGGAGCTCTGCAAGGCGGCGGTGGTATTTTTTACCGTGCTGCTCATGAACCGCCTGATCTTCCGCCGCCTCCCCGCCCCGGCCGGACAGGTGTGGACCGGGCTGCTCATCGGCGCGGCGGTGTACATGATGCCGAAGGAGATGTACCGGCAGACCTTTAACTGGATGGCCGGCTTTTTCAATTATGTGCCGGTGATGCTGCTGATTCTCCTGTACCTGTGGCTGATTCGGGGCTTTCTGGAGGGCGGGAGCATCCCCAACACGCCCTTTTCGGTGCTGGGCGCGGCCGTTTTGGGCGTCTGCTCCCAGCTTTTTGTGGAAAACCTCACGATTTATGCGGTAATCCTTTCCTTTGCCGTGCTCGTCTGGTACTGGTTTTCCCGCCGGAAGCTGAATCTGACGCTGGCGGTATATGCCGCCGGCGCCGTCTGCGGCGCGCTGATTATGTTCCGCTCCCCGGTTTACGGGCGCATCTCCGCCGACGAGGACGGCTACCGCACCATGAACCTGGGGCTCACGGGGATGCTCCGTATCATGGGGGAAAATTACGAAACCGTCATTCAGTACACCTTCCGTTCCTGCCTTCCGCAGCTCGCCGTCATGGCGGCGCTGGCCTGCGTTCTGCTGGCGCGAAACCGGCGGATGCATCCCTGGGCGCGGTATCTGCTGATGGGCGCGGTCTGCGCCGGGCCGGTTTACGGCTGGGCGACGGAGGAAGTCCTGGCCCAGCCCCGGAACAGCGCCTGGGATTCCGCCCTGTGGCTGGACCTGGCGGTGTGGGTGCTGTTCGGGGCGGCGCTGCTCCTCACCCTGCTGACCTCGGTCCAGGACCTGTACCGCCGCCGGCTGGGCCTTGTCCTGCTGTGGAGCGTTCCCCTGTCCGCCGGGCCGCTGCTCTTTGTGCAGCCCATCGGGCCCAGGTGCTTTTACCTGACCTACCTGTGTGAGATCGGGGTTTTGTTTCTGCTGCTGGCCGAGGCGGTAAACTGGGAGGAAACAGACCGGGCAAAAACGGGGCTTATTCGCTTTGCCGGGGTGTTTCTGGCGGGAGCCGGGCTCCTTTTCTACCTTCAGATTTCCCTGCCGAACCATGAAACCTACCAGACCCGGGTGGAATCCGCCCGGGAACAGGTTCAGGCGGGAAAGACGGAGGTGGTGCTGCCGGTGTACCCCTACCCGGATTTTGTCCACGACACCGATCCGCAGAAAATGGACTACATTTACCGAGGCATTACCTTCCGGGAGGAGTAACCGCCCTTCCGTCCTCCGAATACTATGCAGAAGGAGGGGGGACCGGGTATGGAACGCGCAGCCCAGCTTACGGCAGCCGTAACGGCCGCGGCCGTCTTTTTGGCGGAACGTTTTTCCGACGATGAGCTTGCCCTGCTGGCAGCGATTTTCGTCCAGCTGGGCGATACGATTGCCACCATTCTGGCGCAAAAGGCGCTGGAAGGCCGCACAGACCGGTAAACCCCGCCGGATTCGGCAGATTGCCCATTCCCGGGACGGCCTTTTGTGGGATTTGCAGATGGAAATGCAGCGGCAATTCGTGTATAATGGAAGAAAATTCGGCATGGCCGGGTCCGGTTTTTCCGTGCCCGGCTTTGTTATTGCAATCATCCCCCGCCTTTGCGTTTTGGGGAAGGGCGGCTGCAAAAGAAAGGAGCGGCGTTATGAAAGAAGCAATCCTGGAGCAGGCGGTCTGCGCCCTATCCGCCCTGCCTTTTGTCAAAGGGGTGGTTCTGGGAGGTTCCCGGGCGAACGGGACGGAAACGGCCGGCTCGGACGCGGACATCGGCGTTTATTACGACGGCGCGGAGTTTGACCTGGCCGCCCTCAATGAAGCGGCGCGCCGGCTGGACAGCCTGCACCGGGAAAACCTGGTCTGCGGGGAAGGCGGCTGGGGGAACTGGGTCAACTGCGGCGGCTGGCTGACCATGCAGGAGACGCCGGTGGACCTCATCTGCCGGGAAATGGGCCGGGTGGAGCAGGTTGTGGAGGAATGCGAGCGGGGCGTTTTCGCGCCGCATTATCAGACCGGGCACCCTCACGCCTACATCAGCGCCATGTACCGCGGGGAGCTGGCGGAATCCAGGCTCCTCTTTGACCGGGACGGAAGCCTGTCGGCGCTGAAGGCGCGGGCGGAAATCTACCCCGAAGCGCTTCGGGAGACGCTGGCCGGCTTTTTCGGCTTCGAGGCCGGCTTTTCCCTGGGGCTTGCCCGGAAATACGCCGGGAGCGGCGACCTTTCCTATGTGGCGGGCCACCTGTTCCGAGCGGTTTCCTGCATAAACCAGCTGATTTTTGCCGTCAACCGGCGGTACTGTCTCAATGAAAAGCGGGCGGCCCGGCGGGCTGCATCCTTCCCGATCTGCCCGCAGGATTATGAAAACCGGGTGAACCTCGCCTTTGCGCAGCTCGGGAACCCGGAAACTGCCTGTACAATGTTGGAAGAATTATACGAAGAGGCGTCGTCCCTCTGGAAGGACGAAGGCCGGAAAGGAGCACCAAATGAAAACAAGAATCCTGCTGCCCAATGAATCGCACCGCGCCGGGCTGGTGCGGGCGGTCTGCTTTGAAGGAAACCTGGACTACGAAGCGGAGCGGGAGAAGGAACTCGCCATGACTCCGGAGGAAATCGAGGCCGCCCAGCGGTTCCCGGAAACGGACGGGCCTGCTCTCCCCTCCGACCATCTGCCGCCGCACCGGGACTGGGGCGCTTTTTCGGACGATGGGGAGACCTTAATCGGATGCGTCAACGTCAACACCTACCCCATCCGCTTTGACGGAAAAGAAACGCTGATGGGCGGCATCGGCGGGGTGGCGACCCTCCCGCCCTACCGCCGCGGCGGCGCCATCCGTGCCTGCATGCAGGCTGCCTTCCGGCAGATGTACGACGACGGCTTTGCCTTCTCCACCCTCTACCCTTTCAGCCGGGCCTACTACCGGCAGTTCGGCTTTGAGGACGGCGGCCCTGTCCACGAGTGGGAAATTTCGCTCTCCGCCCTGAAGAACACCTTCCCCGGCGGGACCATCCGCCAGCTGTTTTCCTGGGACGACCTCTCCCCCCTCACCGCGATCTACAACCGGTTTTACGAGGGCTGCAACCTGTCGGTCATCCGCCGGGAGTTTGACCCCTCCCTTGCCAAGGAAAACCTTTTGAACCAGCAGCGGTACATCTACCTCTGGGAGGATGCCCAGGGCAATCCGCGGGGATTCTTCATCTCCAAAAAGCAGGACCGGGTCCTGGACTGCTCCACCGGCTTCCGGCTGAAAAACGCCTTCCTCGCCCTGGATGCGGAAGCCTACGGCGCCCTCTTCGCCTTTGCGCGGACCGCCTTTGCCGCCGACTACGACGCCATCCGCCTGATTCTGCCCGGCCACATCTCCCCGGCTTCCCTGATTTCCGAGGGGAATCAGGTCTCCTGCAAGCGCAGCAGCAACGGCATGGTGCGGGCCGTATCCGTTCCGCTGGTGCTGGAAAGCTGCCGCTGCCGCGGCGAGGGGCAGGTAAAAATCGAAATTTCCGACCCCCTGCTCCCCGAAAACTGCGGCGTCTGGCTGCTGGAATTTGCCGAAGGCCGGCCCAACCGGGTCTGCCGGACGGCGGAGCAGCCCGACATCACCCTGCCGGTCAGCGCCTTTTCCGCCCTCATCTGCGGCATCCGCAGCGCGGAGGAGCTTCCCATGATGCCGGAGGCGGCTGTCCGCAATCCGGCCGCCCCGCTGGACCGGGTGTTCTACCGCAAGCCCTGCCATTTTCTGGACCTGTTTTAACCGGCCAATATACGGGAGGTGTTCCATATGCTGGAAGAACTGGAAAAACGCGGCGTCCCCTTCCTCCGGGAGCTGGATGCGGCCGGCGGCCCGGACCGGGAGGCCCGCCGCGCGGAATGGAAGGAGATGCTCTGCCGGGAGGAATACGGCTTCCTCCCGCCGCCGCCCAAAGCGCTCCGCTGGCGGGAAACGATGCGGGACGAACAATACTGCGCATCCAAGGCGTCTTTTTCAAAAGTGACTCTGGAGGCGGAGCTGGAGGAGGGGCTTTTTTCCTTCCCGATTGATTTCGTCTGCCCGGCGGGGCCGGGGCCCCATCCGGCGGTGGTGCACATCAGCTTTTCCCCCGATGTGCCGGACAAATATATGCCCACGGAGGAAATCATTGACCACGGCTTCGCCGTCGCTTCTTTCCATTATGAAACGGTAACATCGGACGACGGGGATTTCGAGAAGGGTCTGGCCGGCGTCCTCTTCGGCGGCCGGAGGCCGGACGACGGGGCGGGAAAGCTCGCGCTGTGGGCCTGGGCGGCCATGCGGGCGCTGGATTTCCTGCTGGAGCAGCCGCAGATTGACCCTAAGCACATCGCGGCGGCGGGCCATTCCCGGCTGGGCAAAACCGCCCTGCTGGCCTCCGCCATGGACGAGCGCTTCGGGGCGGTCTGCTCCAACAATTCCGGCTGCGGCGGCGCCGCCATCAGCCGCGGAAAGGGCGGCGAGACGGCGGAGCGGATTTACAGCGTGTTCCCCTTCTGGTTCTGCCGGCGTTTTGAGGGCTGGAGCCGGGAAATCGAAAAGCTGCCCTTCGACCAGCACCTCCTGCTGGCCCTGACCGCGCCGCGGCTCCTTTATGTCACCAGCGCGGCGGAGGACGCCTGGGCGGACCCGGATTCGGAGTATCTGGGCTGCCTGGCCGCCTCCCGGGCGTGGGAGGCCATGGGTCTGCGGGGGCTCGCGGGGCCGGACCGGCCGCCCCGGGCGGGGGAGCGGTTTGCGGAAGGAGCGGTGGGCTACCACCTGCGCCCCGGCTCCCACTATTTCAGCCGCCGGGACTGGCAGGGATTCCTGCGGTTTTTGGAGGACAAGGGCTGGAAATAACCGCCCGAAAACGCGCAGAAAGAACCCCGGGGGCCTTTTGGGCTTCCGGGGTTCGGTATGGAAAAGAAAAATTAGGAGGCATGAAACAAAACGTCAGCTTTTTTTCATAAACTTGCTGCGGCACAGGGGGCAGGTCACTTCCAGATTGCCCTTTCCTCTCGGGACCCGCAGCTCCTTTTTGCAGTTGGGGCATTTGAAGTAGAGATAGGTCTTGCGGTCGCGGAAGCGGCGCTGCATGTTCCGGAACCACTGCTTTATCCGGTTTCCGACGCCTTTGAGCTGGTTCCAGAACACCAGGAACTTTTCGTTTTCCCGGGCCCGGGCGGCACGGTTGCGGGAGAGGATGCGGAACAGCGACCAGATCATCAGGGCAAACGCCAGCAGGTAAAAAGGCATAAACAGAAACAGGGAGGACAGCAGCGTCAGCACCATCATGCAGACCAGCAGCGCGACCGTCATTTGATCCACGCCGTACCGTCCCATCATAAACCGTTGCAGCCAATTCAAAGCGATACCCTCATTTCCTGTCAAAGCAATTTTGTTCTTTCTGATGAATTCAGTATAACACACTTTCCGGCGGATGGGATGAACTTTTCGTAAAAGAATCATGACCTGTTCCTGACGGTTTCACCAAAAAAACCGGCGCGCCCTTGACTTTTCTCCCACGGCGGACTATACTGAAAAAGAAGTTGCAGCCGCAACGAAAAACGAAAGAGGGATGAGCAATGGAATCATTTATGCGCTGCATCAGCCGGACGGCCCGGTGTTCCCAGCTTTACCGCAGCGAACGCCTGGAAAAGGTGGGGCTGAGCGGCGGGCAGTATGTCTACATTTCCTGCGCCTGCCGCAGCCCCGGAATTTCCCAGGAGCAGATGTCCCGGCAGATTCTGATTAACAAATCCAACGTGGCACGCCAGCTGGCGGCGCTGGAGCAGAACGGCTTTATCCGGCGGGAGCCGGACCCCAAAGACCGCCGGGTCCTGCGGGTTTACCCCACCGAAAAGGCGCAGGAAGCCTACCCGTATGTCCAGGAGGTGCTGACGGACTGGCGGCGGTATCTGACCGAGGGCTTTACCGACGAAGAACGGGAGACGCTGGACGCTTTAATGGAGCGCGTCCTGGCCCGGGCGACAGCCTACGCGGAAAACCGTCTGGCGAAGGAACGGAAAGAAGGCGGTGAACCGAAATGAGGATGCTTTTTTCCTACCTGCGGCCTTATCTGCTGAAAATGAGCTGGGGGATGACGATCAAATTCGTGGGCGCCATTATGGACCTGCTGCTTCCCTGGTGCCTCGCGCACATCATCGATGAAATCATTCCCACCCGCAGCGTGCCGCTGACTTTCCTGTGGGGCGGCATTATGCTGTTCTGTTCGGTGGCGGCCTGGGTCACCAACATTGTGGCCAACCGCATCGCCGGGTGGGTGTCCAAATGCACGGTAGAAAACATGCGCCACGACCTGTTCCACAAAATTTCGGCGCTCTCCTGCGCCCAGGTGGACGGCTTCTCCATCCCCTCCCTGATTTCCCGCATCACGTCGGACACCTACAACATCCACAGCATGGTGGGAATGATGCAGCGCCTCGGCATCCGCGCCCCGATTCTGCTTATCGGCGGAATTGTCATCACGCTGACCATGGAGCCGGTGCTGGCCCTGCTGCTCATCGCCACGCTGCCCTTTCTGGGGATTATCATCGTGACTGTTTCCCGCAAGGGCGTACCCCTTTACACCAGGCTCCAGCAGGGCGTGGACCGGATGGTCCAGGTGGTGCGGGAAAACATCATCGGCATCCGGGTCATCAAGGCCCTTTCCAAGACGGACTACGAGAAAAACCGGTTTGATGAAGTCAACCGGGACGTGGTCGCCCGGGAAAAGAAGGCGGGGCTCACCATGGCGGTCACAAACCCCAGCGTCAACCTGATTTTGAACCTGGGGCTCACCGTCATCATCCTGGCGGGCGCCTACCGGGTCAATGCCGGCGTCAGCCAGGCGGGAAAAATCATCGCCTTTATGAGCTATTTTACCATCATCCTCAACGCCATGATGTCGGTCAACCGGATGTTTGTGATGTACTCCAAGGGCAGCGCCTCCGCCGGACGGATCAACGAGGTCCTGACGGCGCTGGAGGACCTCCGCCTCCATCCGGAGGAAAAGGACGAGGAACCGGAACACATCGCCTTCCGCCATGTGAACTTCTCCTATTCCGGTACGGAGCAGACCCTTTCCGACATCAGCTTTTCCCTGAAAAAAGGGGAAACGCTGGGCATCATCGGAGCCACCGGCTCCGGCAAAACCGCCATTGTGAACCTCCTGATGCGGCTTTACGAGGCGGACAGCGGGAAAATCTACATCAGCGGCCGGGAGGTCAACTCCATCCCGCCGGAGGAGCTCCACACCAAATTCGGCATCGTGTTCCAGCACGACGTGCTGTTTGCCGACACAGTGGCGGAAAACATCTCCTTCGGCCGGGACCTTCCCCAGGAGCGGCTGGAGGAGGCCGCCCGGGACGCCCAGGCGCTGGAATTCATTAACGAGCTTCCGGGGCGGTTCCAGTATGAACTCGCCATCAAAGGCTCCAACCTGAGCGGCGGCCAGAAGCAGCGGCTGCTCATCGCGCGGGCCCTGGCCGGACGGCCGGAAATCCTGGTGCTGGACGACTCCTCCAGCGCGCTGGACTACAAAACCGACGCCCAGCTCCGGAAGGCCATCCGGGAGCATTACGCCGGCACGACCACCGTCATCATCGCCCAGCGCATCAGCTCCATCCTCCACGCCGACCACATCCTGGTGCTGGAGGACGGGAAGGAAATCGGATACGGCACACATGAAGAACTGATGGAGGAATGTGAAGTGTACCGGGAAATCAGCCAGTCACAGATGGGAGGCGGAAGCGTTGCCTAGTTATCAACACCGGGAGCGGAAACATCAGCCGAAGAGCAAAGTCCTCCTCCGGCTGGGAACCTATTTGGTGCGGTATAAGGGGCTGGTGTTCGCCGCCCTGCTGCTCACCATCGGGAGCAACCTGCTGGCGCTGGTGGGGCCCACCCTGTCCGGCTACGCCATCGACGCCATTGAACCCGGAAAAGGGGCCGTAATCTTTCAGCAGGTGTTTTATTACTGTTTCCTGATGGCGGTATTCTACCTGGGGTCGTCGGTGCTGTCCTATATTCTGTCGGCGCTGATGATTTTCCTCAGCCAGAAGATTGTTTACCAGATGCGCAAAGAGGTTTTTGAAAAGCTGGCGGACATGCCGGTCAACTATTTCGACACCCACCAGACCGGCGACATCTTGAGCCGCATTTCCTACGACATCGACACGGTGAACGCCTCCCTTTCCAACGACCTTCTGCAGATCTGCACCAGCGTCATCACGGTGGTGGGGTCCTTTATCATGATGGTGCGGCTGTCGCCGCCGCTGGTGACCATCTTTTTCGTGACGGTGCCGGCTTCCATCCTGTTCACCCGCTACCGGACCAAAAAGGTGCGGCCGCTGTTCCACAAGCGGTCGGTAAAGCTGGGGGAATTAAACGGCTTTACCGAGGAAGTGGTTTCCGCCCACAAGACCACCAAAGCCTACCACCAGGAAGCCACCATGCAGAGCCGCTTTGACCAGAAAAACGACGAAGCCGTCACCGCCTTTTATAACGCGGATTATTACGGCAGCGTCACCGGTCCGTCGGTCAACTTTATCAACAACATTTCCCTGTCCCTGGTCAGCGTGTTCGGGGCGCTGCTTTATCTGTTTTCCAAAATTTCCCTGGGGGACATTTCCTCCTTCGTCCTGTACTCGCGGAAATTCTCCGGCCCCATCAACGAGGCGGCCAACATTATCAGCGAGCTCCAGTCGGCCTGCTCCGCGGCGGACCGGGTGTTCCAGCTGCTGGACGAACCCTCGGAGCCGGCGGACGAGCCGGACGCCGCGGTGCTGGATCATATAAGGGGCGATGTGCGGATGGAGCATGTCCGCTTCGGCTACACGCCGGAAAAAATCATCATCCCGGACCTGGACCTTTTCGCCCCGGCGGGAAGCACAGTCGCCATCGTCGGCCACACCGGCGCGGGAAAAACCACCCTCATCAACCTGCTCATGCGTTTTTACGACATCCAGGGCGGCATCATCTCGGTGGACGGC
>DVFM01000011.1 GCA_018713245.1 Candidatus Merdivicinus intestinavium | reverse complement strand
CGGGATTCCATCGTCCATTATCGGAGAAAGAAGGAGCGAGCGCAATGAGCGAAATGAAGGAAAACTACGAAATCTGCCACTGCAAGAAAGTCACCTACGCCGACGTGGAAAACGCCCTGCATCAGAGCAAGACCTTTACCCAGGTGGAGGAAGCCTTCGCCGATGTTCAGAGAATTACCCACTGCTCCACCGGCTGCGGGCGCTGCCACGACGAAATTATGCGCACCATTTCGGAAATCATGTCCTGAATATGCAAGGAAGCCGCCTTCCCGCCCCAGGGAAAGCGGCTTTTTCGTGCATGGAAACCGGGACGCAGAACAGCCGCCTCCCTCTCCCGGGAAGCGGCTGTTTTTGGCAAAAAGGCTATCTGCCGTATTCTTGAATAAAGGCAGTGATGGGGGAAGGGTCCTCCAGGCTGTGGGGATGATGGCCGCAGCCGGGCTTGAGGATGGTCCGGATGGTCCCGCCGCCGGATTCGTAGAGCTTTTGGAGCTTCGCCCCGTTTTCTGAAAAGGGGACCACCTCGTCCGCGTCCCCCGCCACCAGAATCACCGGGATATTGGCCCGGAGCAGCTCCGGCGCCCGGTCGATGGGATTGCGGTCAAAATGCGGCGCGCTTTCCTCGTCCAGGCCGCACCATTTCTTGCACTCCTCCCAGTCCCAGTCGGAACGGGGGGCGCTCCCCAGCCCGCCGGGCCAGCTCCGGATGTCCAGCACCGGCGCATCCAGATAGAGGAGCGACACCTTTTCCGGGTAGGCCGCCGCGTAATTCACCGCGTACAGCCCGCCCCGGCTGAAGCCGAACAGCGCGGCTTTGGGCGCAAGGCCCAGCGCCTCCTCGGCGGCCGCCTGAAACTTCCGCATATCCGCCACCGCTTCCGGGCAGCCGAACATGTCGCTCACCTTATAATAAGCCAGGTGCCAGCCTTCCTCCAGCAGCGCACGGTCCGCCCAGTCGAACGCGCCGAAAAATTCGGTCCGCCATGCCCAGGGGTTTCCGGGAAGCGGCTTCCTCGGAACCACCACAAATCCGTCCCGGCCCGCAGCCGAAACCGGCCGCTTTTCGCAGCCCATCCAGGTTTCTTCCGCCATAATCATTTCTCCTTTGCAAAAGCGGGAGCAGCTTCCTGCCCCCGCTTCGTTCTTTTTGCTGTTACAGACGGACAATCTCGCCGGTGGCGTTGCCTTTGCAGCCGGCGGCGTTGGACTCGTCGGTGTCGATGTGCATGGCGCGGGCGAATTTATCGCTGACGCGGCAGACCACGTCGCCGAAAATCAGGCTGCGGTCCTCGGTGTTGACCCGGACCCAGACCACTTCCTTGTCCGAAACGCCCAGTTCCTCCGCATCGGCGGGGGTCAGGTGGATGTGCCGCTTGGCGATGATGACGCCTTCGGAAAGCTCCACTTCACCGCAGGGGCCCACCAGCTTGCAGCCCGCGGAACCCGCAATGTCGCCGGACTCCCGAACGGGGGCGGTGACGCCGATGGAACGCGCGTCGGTGGCGCTCAGCTCCACCTGGCAGTCCTTGCGCTCCGGCCCCAGAATGGAGGCTTTCAGCTGGCCTTTCGGCCCGATGACCGTAACCTTTTCCTCACAGGCGAACTGCCCGGGCTGGGAAAGGTCTTTTTTCTTGGTCAGGGTTGCGCCGGCGCCGAACAGGATCTCCAGCGCTTCCTTGGTAACATGGACGTGTCTCGCAGAAGTTTCTACAATAAAGGTGCTCATTTTCTGTTTCCTCCCATAATATCAGGCTCTATCACTCATTATAAACCCATTCCGCCGGAAGGTCAAGGCATTTATCGCAAAAGGGCGGGATTTTCTTCCGGCCCCGGCGGCGGAAAAATTGCAGATTTTGACATACAACGGACATAATTTTCTGCTAGGATGTTATTATAAAATTAAGACCGGACATTCAGGGGGGATCGCTTTGTACCGGAAAATGCTGCTGACAGCCAACATCCATGCCGGAAAGGGGACAGTGGGAAACCGCCTGCCCGGCGTGATCGACTATTATGTTTCCCAGGGCTGGGACGTCACCGTTCACACCACCCAGGGGCGCTCCGAGCTGGTGGACTATCTGACGGAAAACGCCTGCGGCTATGAAATGCTGGTCAGCTCCGGCGGGGACGGGACCCTCAACGAAACAATCAACGGCCTGATGGCCTGCAGCGCCCCGCCCATCCTTTCCTATCTCCCGGCGGGGACGGTCAACGATTTCGCTTCCTCCCTGAAAATCCCGAAGGACATGGCGGAGGCGGCGCGGCTTTTGGAAAACGGCGTCCCCCGGCGGGTGGACCTGGGCCTGTTCGGGGAGCAGTATTTCTCCTATGTGGCGGCTTTCGGCGCCTTTACCGACGTGGCCTACCAGACTCCCCAGGCGGCGAAGCAGGTCTGGGGGCGGCTCGCCTACCTGGTGGAAGGGGTCAAGCGGCTGCCCTCGCTGCGGTCCTATCACATGAAGCTGTCGGCGGACGGCTTCGAGCTGGAGGACGATTTCCTCTACGGGATGGTGTCGAATTCCACATCGGTGGGAGGGTTCCGGTTCCACGAACAGCTGGGGGTGTCCATGGATGACGGCGTTCTGGAGCTTGCGCTGGTGCGCTTCCCCAAAAATCTGTCGGAACAGCAGGCGGTCATCAACGCGCTGCTAAAGCAGGAAGCGGTGCCGGGGCTCGTTTACCTGCGGCGTGTTTCCCACCTGCACATCGTTTCGGAAGTTCCGGTGCCGTGGACGCTGGACGGGGAATTCGGCGGCGAGGTGCAGGAGCTGGACGTCCGCTGCTGCCCCCAGGCGCTGGAGATTCTGGTCCCCGGCGAAGAACCCAAGGCGGACGCGCAGGCGTAAAACGGAGCGGTTGCGGCACAAAAAAGGAGAGCGCGATGCGCTCTCCTCAGTTTGTCTAAAAACCTCTTTTGAAAGAAAACTTGCACAAAAGAAAAATTTTGGTCAAGCTTTTTTAAAAGCTTGCAGTTTCCAAAGGCGGCGCCTTTGGCCGCTTTCCGCAGAAAGCGGAACTCAATCTTTTCGCGCCTCGGGCGCGAACTAAAGTAAAAAAGCGAGCCCGTAGGCTCGCCGCGGATGACCCCGCGATTTGATTTTGCAAAGCAAAATCAAATTTTTGAATCCTTCCAGGTTTTCTCCACGGTTTATTTGCGTCAGCAAGCTACACACGATTGTGCAATTTTTCAGACCATACTTTCTTTTTGACACTCTGAGGAGAGCGCGATGCGCTCTCCTTTTTACATTTACATCAGCGGCGCAAACACCCGCAGCACCGACCGAAGCAGCCGGGTGTGGAGCGGCACGGCGCGGCACCAGTCCAGCGTGATCTCCTTGCTCACCGACTGGGTCTTGAGAAAGTCCTCCTTCATCTCCCGGATGCAGGGCGTGCGGTACATCCAGGCCGCGCACTCAAAGTGCAGGTAAAGGCTGCGGAAATCCAGGTTGATGGTCCCCACCACGCCGTAAAGGTCGTCCACCACAAAGGTTTTGGCGTGGATAAAGCCGGGGGTGTACTCGTAGATTTTGACCCCCGCCTCCACCAGCACCTGATAATACGCCCGGGTTACCGAATGGACGTACCATTTATCCGCAATGTGGGGGGTGATAATGCGCACATCGATGCCGGATTTGGCCGCGGCGCTGAGGGCGGTGAGCATCTCGTTGCTGATAATCAGGTAGGGCGTGCAGATATAGACATACCGTTCCGCCTTGCTGATGAGGTTCAGATAGACGGTTTCCCCCACGGCTTCTTCGTCCAGGGGGCTGTCGGAATAGGGCTGGACATACCCCCGAGGGGTGCTCGGAAGCGCGTAAGGCACAACACCCGGCCGGAAATCCTCAAAATTCTCCTCCATATGGCGCAGATAGTCCCACATGGACAGGAACATGGTGGTGAGTCCCCAGACGGCCTCCCCTTTGAGCATCACCGAAACGTCCTTCCAGTGGCCGTGCTTGGGGTAGGCGTTGATATACTCGTCCGCCAGGTTGATGCCGCCGGTAAAGCCCACCCAGCCGTCGATCACGCAGATTTTCCGATGGTCCCGGTTATTGAACCGGAGGGACAGAACCGGCACGAAAGGGTTGAACACGCAGCACTGGATGCCTTTTTTCTCCAGCACCTCGTAATATCTGGCGGGAAGGGTCATCATGCATCCGAAATCGTCGTAAATGACCCGGACCTCCACGCCTTCCTTCACCTTCTGCTCCAGAATCTCCAGCACGGGGTCCCACATCTTCCCCTCCTGGATGATGAAATATTCCAGAAAGATAAAGCGTTTGGCGGCCTTCAGCTCCTTGAGCAGGCGGTCAAACTTGACCTCCCCCAGCGGGAGATATTCCGCCGTGGTGCCGCCGTAGGGCGGGCAGAAGCCGCACCGCTCGATGTAGCGGGACTGGCTGGCCGCCAACGGATTTTCCGCGTCCAGCTCGGCCAAAGTGTCCGAAGTCTCGGTCCCGATATGGGCGATGTTCCCCGCGATTCCGGCCATCTTCTCCTTCTGCCGGCGGCTGATATGGTCCCGTCCCACGATATAGAAAAGCCCCCCGAACACCGGAACCAGCAGGATGGGAATCAGCCAGGCGATTTTATAGGCGGGGTTGGTGCGGTCGTTGTTGACGATATACAGGGCGACCAGGATGCTGATGACCGTGCACAGGGTGTAAAAATAGACGAAGTATTTCTGAAATTCCACCATCATCAGAACGAGGAGCGCCAGCTGCACCAGCAGCAGCGCCGCCACAATGACAACGCGATGGAACACCAGCCGCAGAGCCTTTTTCAGGAACCCTCTCATGAAACCTCTCCTTTCCCGTCCTCAGGCTGTTCCTTCAGCGCCGGCTGGTATTTTTCCCGGGGGACGCCCTTTTCTTCGAGCTTCTTCCGGGTGTATTCCCGGACTACGGAATAAATGACCGAACCCATCGGCACCATGATGAGCATTCCCACAATGCCGAAGGCGCTGCCGCCGATGGTGACCGCCACCAGCACCCAGATGCCCGGCAGCCCCACCGAGGAGCCCACCACCCGGGGGTAAATCAGGTTCCCCTCAATCTGCTGGATCACTAAAAACAGCACGACGAACCACAGCGCCCGCATCGGGTCGTTTACCAAAATCAGCAGCGCCCCCAGAATGGCCCCGATAAACGCGCCGAACACCGGGATCAGCGCCGTAAAGGTCACAATGACCGAGATGGTCAGGGCGTAAGGGAACCGGAACACCGTCATGGCGATGAAGAACATGCACCCCAGGATCACCGCTTCCACGCACTGGCCGGTGATGAAGTTTCCGAAGGTGCGGTTGGCCAGCGCGCAGATGCGCAGCAGGCTGTCTGCATGCTCCGTCTTTGCGTGGGCGTAAAGCAGCTTGCGGCACTGGGCGCCCAGTTTCTCCTTCTGCGCCAGCACATAGCAGGCGAAAATCAGCGCGAGGAAAGCGGTGGTGGCGCCGCTGAACACCGAGCTGATTACCCCCACGGTGGAATTGAGCATGCTCCCCGCGCCGGCTTTCAGGAACTGGACGATCTGCGCCGCGATTTCCTGCCAGTCAATCCGACGGATATATTCCCCCACCTGGGGATATTTCTCCAGCAGTTCCCCGCTCCAGCTCTGAATCTGGGCGAAAAAGGCCGGCGCGGCGTCCCGGAGCGTCAGGACAACGCTGCCCAGCTGCGGTATCACCACCAGCCCGCCCAGCCCGAACACCAGCACGATCGTCAGAATCAGGCAGAAGGGCCGCTTCATCCGCGCCAGAGGGACGCGGCCGCCCAGCCGTTTCCAGGGCCGGAACAGCAGCCGTTCCAGCCCGCGCATGGGCACATTGAGCACAAAGGCGATGCCCAGCCCCAGCAGGAAGGGGAAGATCAATCCCACCGCGGATGCAAAAATGTGCTGAACGTCCGCAAAATTGTTCAGCGCCCAATACAGAACCGCCGTGCCGCCCGCAATCAGGGCGATTTTTTTCATATTCTCCCGGTTTAAATCCACGATTTTCCTCCTTTTATGCTGATACTGGTTCCATTATAGCACGTTTTGGCCGTTTTTCATCCCGATTTCCGCCGGCGCGGTTGTAGAATTATAAAAAATTTTGCCGGCAGGTTTGGTGCAAAACCGTAAAAAACGGGACCTTTCCGGCCCCGTTGCAGCAGTCAATAAGCGGAAGGGGTGATCTCCCGCAGCTTGGTGTCCACATAGCAGTCGTATTTCCGGCGCTTCTTGGCGAAAGCCGCCAGGATCCGGCGCAGCACCTTCTGGCCATTCTCGTAAGTGGTCATCGGGAGCATCAGCACCAGCTGGTTGGTGCTGTAAACCGAAACAAGGTCCCCCTTCCGCAGGCTGGCCAGGGTGACGTCCCGCAGCTGGGTCATGGCGCTCTGGATAAGGTTTGCGTCCGGCGTTTCCCCCTTCAGGTTCCGGAGCGTCAGCAGCGCAATATGCACCGACTGGCCGGTCCGGGCGATGGAGCGCGCCTGGAGGCGGTACATCTGCCGGAAAATCTCGTAATCGCAGTAAAACGCATGCTGGGGCATATCGGTTTCCCGGAGGTCCTGCTCAATGGAATCCATATCCGCCTCCAGCGCCTCCATGCCCGTGGTCATCTCTTTATAAAGGGCGCGGACCTCGCTGGAAAGGGTAACGCCCAGGCTCTCGTAGAAAAATTCCGCCAGCCGCTCATAATGGGCGATGGCTTTGCGCCGCTGGCCGGTGGCGATCAGGGCCTTGAGCAGCGCATAGTGAATATTCTCCTCGTAAGGAGACTGCACCACCGCCATTTCGCAGACCTCCACCACCTCGCTGTGCCGCCCGCTTTCTCCCAGCATGCGGACGGCCTGCTCCACCGCCCTGCTGTACAGGGAAGCGTAGTAGGCGCTCTTGGTGACAACCCAGCCCAGGCAGGCGGACTTGGGCAGAAATTCCCCCTGATACAGCTCTACCGCCCGGCGGTAAGCCTGCATCCGCCGGCCGGCATCCAGGCCGGGCTCCTCGCCTTTGGCGCAGAGCCGTTCAAATTCCTCCGCGTCCACGGCGCAGGGAATCGCCTGGTTCCAGGAATAGGAGTTGTTGGAATAAACGATGAATTCCATTTCCCCGGACAGCGCCTTGAGCAGCGTCCGGGCGCGGTAAACCAGGTTTTTCAGCGCGTTTTTGGGGTTGTCGCTGTCCTCGCTGTCGCTCCAGACGGCTTCCGAAAGCTGCTCCAGCGAGAAGGATTTCTGGCGGTTTGCAATCAGGTATTCGATCAGGAACCAGACCTTCCTGGCCCGTCCATCCGCGTCGGAGACCCGCTTATCTCCCCACTGGATGGAAAATTCGCCCAGCATCCGGATATGAACGGTATTGCGCTCTTCCAAATTGTCAGCTCCTTCCCCCATGGGTACGCCGCGCGGGACGCCCGCAGACACCCGTTCTGCACTTGCATTTATTTTATCATATTCGCCGCGCCGATGCAATCAGTTTCAGAAAAAAATATCAGATATGCCAAAATAGAATCGCATTTTCGAGAATTCTGCCCCCCTCCCTGCCGGCGGGGATTGGACGCCGGCGGCTTTTTGTGCTATACTGGGAGACAGAAAGAAAAACAGAAAGGACGAAGGAAACATGGCCTCATCCAAGCCGGAAAAAACCAATGTCATGCGGATTCTTGACCAAAAGAAGGTGCCCTATACGCCCCATTTTTACAGCAGCGAGGACGGACACATCGACGCCGTATCGGTGGCGGAAAAGCTGGGGCAGCCCGTGGAGCAGGTGTTCAAAACGCTGGTGACCCGGGGCGCGGGGAAGGGATATTTCGTATTCGTCATTCCCGCCGCCGAGGAGCTGGACCTCAAGGCCGCGGCCCGGGCGGCGGGGGAAAAATCCATCGAGATGATCCATGTCAGCGAGATCAACGCCGTCACCGGCTACATCCGCGGCGGCTGCTCTCCCATCGGCATGAAAAAACTCTTTCCCACCTTTTTGGACGAAAGCGCCCTCCGGTTTTCCTCCATCATGGTAAGCGCCGGAAAAATCGGCGCCCAGGTGGAGCTGGACCCCCGGGCGCTCCTGGAGCTTGCCCGCGCCGGAACCGCGCCGGTGGCCTGCGGGCCGCGGAGGGAGGGGCGGGCATGACCGCCTTTCCGCCCGCCGTCCGGGAGGCGCTGGAGCGGCTGGAAGCGGCGGGCTTTTCCGCCTGCGCCGTGGGGGGATGCGTCCGGGATTCGCTGCTGGGGCAGACGCCCGCCGACTGGGATATTGCCTCCTCCGCCCGGCCGGAGGAGGTGAAGCGGGTGTTTGCGGACTGCCGGGTGCTCCCCACCGGCGAGCGCCACGGCACCGTCACGGCGGTGCTGGACGGGATGCCGCTGGAAATCACCGCCTTCCGCACCGAAGGCCCCTACTCCGACGGCCGCCGGCCCGACCGGGTTTCCTTTGCAAACTCCATTGAGGAGGACCTCTCCCGCCGGGATTTCACCGTCAACGCCATGGCCGCCGCCCCGGACGGACAGCTCCGGGACCCTTTCGGCGGGCGGGCGGACCTGGAGGCCGGGGTCATCCGCTGCGTGGGGGAGCCGGCGGAGCGCTTTTCGGAGGACGCCCTGCGCATCCTGCGGGCGCTGCGGTTTGCCGCCGTGCTGGGGTTCTCCATCCATCCGGAAACCGCTGCCGCCATCCGCTCCCAAAGGGGGCTTCTGGTGCGGGTTTCGGCGGAGCGCGTCTGGGAGGAGCTCAAAAAGCTCCTCTGCGGCCGGGACGTCCTGCCGGTGCTGCTGGACTTTCCGGAGGTTTTTTCCCAGCTCATCCCGGAGCTGGGGCCCACTGTGGGCTTTGAACAGCACACCCCCTACCATCTCTACGACGTGTATGCGCATACTGCCAGGGCGGCGGCCGCCGTCCCGCCGGACCCGGAGCTGCGGCTCGCCATGCTGCTCCACGACATCGGCAAGCCCGCCCGGTTCTTCCGGGGGCCCGACGGCGCCGGGCACTTCAAGGGCCATCCCGCCGCCGGGGCGGACATGGCGGAAAACATCCTGCGGCGGATGAAGCTGCCGGGGAAAACCGTCCGCCGCATCCTCCCCCTCATCCGCTACCACGACGCGGCCATCCGCCCGGAGGAGCTGCGGCTGTGGCTCTCACGGTTGGGGGAAGCGGGCTTTGCGGACCTGCTGGCGGTCAAACGGGCGGACAACCTGGCCCAGAACCTGGAAGCCTCCGACCGGCGGGAGGAATATGACCGCCTGGAAGCCCGTGCGGCGGAGATTCTCCGGCGCGGGGACTGCCTGACGCTGCGGCAGCTGGCGGTGTCCGGGGAGGACCTGCGGGAAGCGGGATTTTCCGGCCCGGATATCGGGCGGATGCTCCGGGAACTGCTGTTCCGGGTCCTGAAGGGAGGCTGTCCCAATGATAAAAGCGCCCTCCTGGCGCTGGCAGGGACGCTGAAGCTCCCGAAGCCCCTGCGGCTGGGGCCGCACCCCTCCTTCTGCTTCCGGCGGGCCGGGGAATCCGACGCCAAAGCGGCGGGGGAGCTTTACCATGCCGTCACCGAATCCATCGCCAGGGAGCTGGACCCTCCCTGCAAGGGCTGGCGCACCGGCGAATACCCCACCCCCGAAACCGCCCGGGAAGCCTGGGCGCGCGGGGAGCTCTTTGTCCTGCTGGCGGACGGCGAGGTTGTCGGCGCGGCGGTGCTCAACCGGCGCCAGCCGGAGGCCTACCGGCAGGCGGACTGGGCTTTTTCCGGCAGCATATGGGTCCTCCACACCTTCGCCGTCCACCCGGACTGCCGCGGACACCGGGCCGGGCGGCGGATGCTGGACGCCTGCGAGGAATGGGCGCGTGCCGCGGGAGGGGACGCCGTCCGGCTGGACACCCTGGCCTTCAACCAGCCGGCCATCCGGCTGTACGAGGGGGCGGGCTTCCGCTATGCCGGGACCATCGACCTGGGGCTCGGCATCCCCGGCGCAAAATGGTTCCGCACCTACGAAAAACGGCTCTCCGGCGGACAGAAGAAGGATTTTTAAAACAGGGGGGTTGACACCGCTGTTTTTGTGCTATAATAAAAAAAGAACAAGCCCGTTGTTTCGTCTGTCAAAGGAGGTTGTGTACATGTCCAATTCCAAACCCATCCCCGGAACCGGCGGCGACCGCTACATTCCCTACGCGCAGCGCACCGGAGCGGAATCCCCCGTCTATTTCACCCGGGACCTCTCCCCGGCCGGCCTCCGGAAGGCCTTTTCTCAGGTCGGCGGCGCCCTCACCGGCAAAATCGGCGTCAAGCTGCACACCGGCGAGCCCCACGGCCCCAACATTATCCCCCGCCCCTGGGTGGAAGCGCTGATTCAAAACGACCTGCCCGGCGCTGCCATTGTGGAAACCAACTCCTACTATGCGGGCGACCGCTACACCACCGAACAGCACCGGGAAACCCTGAAAATCAACGGCTGGACCTTCTGCCCGGTGGACATCCTGGATGAAGAGGGGACGGCGGCCCTGCCGGTGCGGGGCGGCAAATGGTTCACGGAGATGCAGATGGGCAAAAACCTGCTCCGGTACGACTCCCTCTTCGTCCTGACCCACTTCAAGGGGCACTCCAAGGGCGGTTTCGGCGGCTCCTGCAAGAACATCGGCATCGGCTGCGCCGACGGCCGCATCGGCAAAGCCATGATCCACACCACCCCCGGCTCCGACGACCAGTGGGACATCTCCAATGAGGAGTTTATGGAGCGGATGACCGAGTCCGCCAAGGCGGTGGCCGACCATTTCGGGGAACACATCTGCTATGTCAACGTGCTGCGCAACATGTCGGTTTCCTGCGACTGCGAAGGCGTCGCGGCGGAGCCGGTGGTGACGCCCAACATCGGCATTCTGGCCTCCCCCGACATTCTGGCCATCGACCAGGCATCGGTGGACCTGGTGTACGCCCTGAAAGAAAGCGACCGGCACGCGCTGGTGGAGCGGATGGAATCCCGTCACGGCCTGCGCCAGCTCAGCTACATGAAAGAGCTGGGCATGGGCTGCGACCGCTACCGCCTCATCGACCTGGACAACGGCGGCCGGGAAATCACCGCGGAAGAAGCTGCCCGGGACGCGGTCCCCTTCCGGGCGGAATAATCCCCCTATCTGCATCAAAATCCCCGCGCTGCGTGACCTGGCAGCGCGGGGATTCGCTTTTTCCGCCGGAAAGGCATCCCTCCGGCAGATGTTTTTATGCTCCGGCCTTGCTGGAATCCAGCACCGAGATCGCCTTCTGAAGCTGGGCGTCCTCCGCGTCGGAAAGCTCGTTCAGGCGCAGTTCCTGTTCGGCGGTGAGCTGAACCTCATAATCGGGCTTGAGCCCCACGCCGTGGAAGTTGACACCGGAAGGCGGGTTGTAGTAGTGAGTGGTAAAGTTGACGGCGGAACCGTCCGAGAGGCTGTAGGCCGTCTGCATGATGCCTTTCCCGAAGGTATTGACGCCCACCAGTTCGGCTTTCTGGTAATCCCGGAGCCCCGCCGAGAAAAGTTCGGCCGCGCTGGCCGTCTCCCCGTTGCAGAGGACCACCATGGGCAGGTCGATGCAGTCCGCGTCGGAGGTGTAGAGCACCTCCGTCTCCCCCTGGCTGTTGGTGGAGGATACAATGTCGCCTTCGGGCAGCAGGTAATCAAGAATCTGGGCCACTGAGTCCAGAAGCCCGCCGGGATTGTTGCGCACATCGAAAATCAGGCCCGTCGCCCCCTGAGAAATCAGGTCCTCCACCGCGGCTTTGAAATCGTCCACGGTGTTGGAATGGAAGTTGGTAATCTTCACATAGCCGTTTTCGCCGATCAGCCGGTAGCTGACCGTTTCCGTCTCAATGGTCCGGCGGGTGACCTCAAAGGTGAGCTCCTCCTGGTCCCGGTGGACGGTGAGGGTGACGCTGGTCCCCTCCTCCCCGCGGATCATGGAGCTGGCTTCCTCATATCCCACCGCCAGAACGTCCGTCTCCCCCACGCGGGTGATGAGGTCGCCCGCCTGAAGCCCGGACTGGGCGGCAGGAGAATCCTCCATGACCTCCAGGACCCGGATATAGCCGCTTTCATCCTGGGTGACGGTGACGCCGATGCCGATGAGCTCGCCCGCGTTTTCCATCTGGTATTCCCGGTATTCTTCCTGGTCCATATAGTAGGCGTAGTCGTCGTTCAGCCCGGCCATATATCCGTCGGCGATGGAGTTCATCAGCTCGTCCTCGTCGATTTCATTCAAATAGCTGTTGCGGACAATCTGGTCGATTTCGGACAGCTTCTGGTAAACCTCCGCCCGCTCTTCCACGTTGGCGATGCGCTCGTTGAAGATGTTTCTGGCGTAAGCCATGGTAACGGTGAAGGCGATTGCCGCCGCGATGGCCATGAAGCAGATCGCCGCGCCCAATGAGATTTTTTTATTCATGAAAAGGACCTTTCTCCGCCGCGTTTTTGCCGGGCCCTGTTCTGCGGCGGAGCGGACAGGGCGCATTCGGTCAGTAGGACACCCAGTTTAACGGGTTCTGGGTATTGCCGTTGATGCGCACTTCAAAATGGAGGTGCGGCCCGGTGGACTGGCCGGTGGAACCGATGCGGGCGATAACGTCGCCCTGGCTCACCTGCTGGCCCGCGCTGACCAGAAGGGAGGAGGCGTGGGCATAGAGGGTGGAATACCCGCCGCCGTGGTCGATAACCACATAATTGCCGTAGCTCCAGTGGTAGGAGGCGGTGATGACCGTTCCGGAGGCGGCGGCATAGATATTGTCGCCGTAGCAGCCCCCGGCCGTGATGTCAATGCCGGTGTGGGTGGAGCCCCATCGGGCGCCGTAGCCGGAGGAAATGTAGTAGCCGCTGCCGGTGGGGCGGATGAAGCGGCCGTCGGTGAAGGTGGTGGCGTTTCCGCCGTTGGCGGCCTGCTGTTTTTTCTCATTTTCCTCCTGGAGGCGCTTGATTTCGGCCTGAATTTCCGCCTCAATCTGCTGCTGTTCCTCGGCCTTGGCGGCGGCGTTCGCCTCAAACTGCTGGCGCTCCAGCTCAATGTCCTGCATGGCGGACACGCTCTGGGCGTAAGACTGCTCCAGCTCGGCGTTCAGCGCCTGCATCTCCTGGCGCTGGGCCGTAATGCTGGCCTGCTGTTCGGCAATATCCGCCTGGACACGCTGGGCCTGGGTTTTCTGGTTTTCCAGGTCGGTTTTCTGGACCCGCAGGGAGTCCAGCAGCTCGGTGTCGTGGCGGGAGATGGCCTGCATCATTTCAATGTTGGTGAGAAATTCCCCAAAGCTCTCCGCCTCAAACAAAAGCTCCAGCGAGGAGGTGTCCCCGGCCATATACATGGCCCGCATGCGGAGCTTATACTGGTCGGTGGTTTCCTCTATCTCCGCTTCCTTGGAGGCAATCCCCTCCTCGGCGGCCGCCAAAGCCGCCTCGCTCTCCTCCAAATCGGCGCTGAGCTGGGTGAGCTGCTGGTCCATCACGCCCATTTTCTGCTGGTTCAGACTGATTTGCTGGGTGAGCGTATTCTGGTACTGCTCCGCCTGGGCGATGTCGTTTTCCAGCTCGTCCAGCTTTTCGTTGACTTCGTCCAGCTCCGCCTCAATCTGGGCCTGTTCATTCTGCAGGGAGGAGAGGCTTGCGGCTTCCACCGGGGCCGCCTCCCACGGGCAGAGGGCGGACGCCGCCCCGATGCAGGCTGCGGCCAGAAACGCTCCCGTCTTTTTCCACTTCATGATGCAATCCCCTTTCGGCGCGGTCAATACTGGATATAGCTGGCGGGGTCCTGCCGGACGCCGTTGTAATAAACCTCGAAATGCAGGTGGGGGCCGGTCACATTGCCGGTGGCGCCCACCCGGGCGATTACCTGGCCCTGGGTCACGGTCTCGCCGGGACTGACCAGCAGTTCGGAGCAGTGGGCGTAGAGGGTGACATAGCCGTCGCCGTGGTTAATCACCACATTGTTGCCGTAGCTCCAATGGGTCATGGGGCTGGACACTACCCCGGATTTGGCGGCCACAATGTCGGCGCCGTAGACGCCGCTGCCGCCGATGTCAAGGCCGGTATGGAAATCGGACCCGCCGAAACGCCAGCCATAGGCGGAGTTAATATTGGAAAAACCGGGCAGCGGCCAGAGGAACCCCGCCTCGGTGACGATGCCGGTGCCGCCGGAGGAAGCGCTCCCCCCCGACGAAGAAGAGGAAGAGGAACCGTTCTGGCTCTCCTGCTGTTTTTTGAGCTCCTCCTCCCGCCGCCGGTTTTCTTCGGCGATCCGGGCGAGAAGGTCGTTGATTTCCGCGTCAATTTCTTCGGCCTCCTGGAGCCGCTGCTCCTTGTTGGCTTCAAAGTTCTCCCGCTCCTTTTCCAGATCCTGGGTGGCGGATTCGCTTTCGGCATAAGCCGCCTGGAGCTGCTGATTGGTGGCGTCCAGCTCCTGCTGCTGGGCCGCGATGTCTGTCTGCCGGGCGGAGATATCCTCCTGCACCTGCCGGGCGGCCTCCTGCTCCGACTCCAGGGTTTCCACCTGGCCCCGGAGGGTTTCCAGGAGGGCGGTGTCATGCTGGGAAATCGCCTTCATCATTTCCAGGTTGGTGAGGAAATCCGAAAAGCTGCTGGCCTCGAAAAGAAGCTCCAGCGCGGACATATCCGACGTCATATACATGGCGCGCATCCGCTCCTTGTATTTGTCGGAGGTGGCCTGAATCTCCGTCTCGGTGGAGGCGATATCCTCCTGAATCTGGGAAAGCTCCGCCTCGCTTTCCTCCATCTGGGCGTTCAGGTTGGAAAGCTCCTGCTCCAGGACGCTCTTTTTGTCCAGGTTTAAGGAAATCTGCTGGGACAGGGCCTGCTGATACTCCTCCTGCTCGGCGATGCTGTTTTCCGTTTCCGCCAGCTGCCGGTCGATTTCCGCAAGGTCCTCGTCAATCTGCTCCCGCTGGTCCTCCAGGTCGCTTTTCTGGGAATCCAGAGAGGCGGAAACCCGCAGGACGCCGGGGCCCCGGTCGCAGGCGACGCCGGCCGCAGCCAGCAGCGACGCCAGCGCCAGGGAAACGCTTCTTTTAAACCGCATGAAAACCGCCTCCTATACCTTGAGATGCCCGCGCATGCTGAATGCGCTCCCGATGCCGCCCGTGGCGATGCCGGCCAGCAGAAAATAGCCGAGCAGCTGATATCCCATGGGCCAGAAGGGCACCAGGTGCTGGGTGATGGAGCCGAGCCAGGAGGTGGTCTCCGTAGCCATGGCGTCCACAAAGAGGGTGTAGCCGCCCCAGATCACCAGGAAGGCGATGACGGCGGCGATAATGCCCAGCAGGATTCCCTCCACGATAAAGGGCACCCGGATAAAGCCGTTGGTGGCGCCCACATATTTCATAATGCTGATCTCCTTGCGGCGGGTAAAGACCGACGCCCGGATGGTGTTGGTGATAATCACCAGGGAAACCAGGACCAGCGCCGCGATGACGGTGCCGCCGATGGTGTTGACCATGGTGCGGATGCTGACCAGGGTTTTGGTCAGGTCGGTGGGCGCCTCGGCGGTGTCCACATAATCCATCCGGCGGATGGAGGCGAGGATGGCGTCCACATGCTCGGGGTCGGTAATCCGGGCGGTGAATTTGGCGGGCAGAATCTGGGCCGCCTCATCCTCCATGCCGTCCAGGAGGTAGGCGTCCTCGCCCAGCCCCTCCTTGTATTCCGCGAAGCCCTCCTCCGCCGAGACATACACAACGTCGTCCAGGCCCTCCACCTGGGAGAGCTCCGCCTCCATGGTGGTCATATATTCCAGAGGGGTGTCCATCTGCATAAAAATGACGACCTCGTTCTGCTCGCCCATATATTCCACAATGCTGTCCACATTGATGCTGAAAAGCACCGCAAAGCCGACGATGAGGAGGCAGGCAATCAGCGTGCCCACTGAAGCGATGGTCATCATCCGGTTGCTCCACAGGTTGTGGATGCCGTTTTTGACCAGATACCGGAAACTGCTAGCTCTCATGGGCGCCTCCTATGTAATCGTCGAACACGACCGTCCCTTCCTCGATGTTGATGGTCCGGCCGCCGAAGTATTTGACCATTTCATGCTCGTGGGTCACCATCACGATGGTGGTGCCGCACTTGTTGATGGCCCGGAGCATCTCCACAATCTCATAGGAAAACTCCGGGTCGATGTTGCCGGTGGGCTCGTCGGCGATGATGAGCGGCGGGTCGTTGACCAGCGCCCTGGCCAGCGCCACCCGCTGCTGCTCGCCGCCGGAAAGCTCCATGGGGTATTTCCGGGCCTTGTCCTGCAGCTCCATGAGTTCCAGCACATAAGGCACCTGCTGGCGGATGGTTTTATTGGAAGCGTCCGTCACCCGAAGGCTGAACGCGACATTGTCATATACCGTCATGGTGGGGATGAGCCGGAAGTCCTGGAATACCACGCCGATGCTGCGGCGGAATTTCGGAATCTGGCGCTCTTTGAGCTTGTTTAGGTTGTACCCGTTGACGATCACCGTCCCCTCGGTAGCCCGGGTCTCCCGCAGGAGCAGTTTGATGATGGAGCTCTTGCCGGCGCCGGAGGAACCGACGATAAACGCGAACTCCCCGTTATCCACCCGCAGGTTCACGTTCTGCAGGGCTTCCGTGCCGTTGTCGTATCGAAAACAGACATCGATCAGATCAATCATTCGTTCGCATCCTTTCTGAAAACGCCCGTTTGCGCAGGAAAATTCTGTCTGTCATAAGGAAAGCGGGCCGTCCAGCTGGACAGCCCGCTGCTGCCGTCTTATCTCGCCAATCAGAATTTGGTGGGGTTGGAGGTGAGATATTTCTTAACCATCAGCGCAATTTTAAAGATGATTGCGTCGTCGAATTCCCGCAGGTCCAGCCCGGTGAGCTTTTTGATCTTCTCCAGGCGGTAGACCAGGGTGTTGCGGTGGACGAAGAGCTTCCGGGAAGTCTCGGAAACGTTCAGGTTGTTTTCAAAGAACCGGTGGATGGTGAACAGGGTCTCGTGATCCAGGGAATCGATGGAGCCGGTTTTGAACACTTCCTTGAGGAAGGTTTCGCACAGGGTGGTGGGGAGCTGGTAAATCAGGCGGGCGATGCCTAAGTTGTCGTAGCTGACGATAGACTCGTCGGTGTCGAACACCTTGCCGACCTCCAGGGCGATCTGGGCTTCCTTGAAGGAGCGGGCCAGGTCCTTGACGCCCACCACGGCGGTGCCGATGCCGACCACGGCCTTGGTGTAGAACTCGGAACTCAGGGTATCCACGATGGAGCGGGCCAGCTTCTCCAGGTCCTTGGAATCGATGCCGGCTTTGATCTCCTTGATGAGAACGATGTCGGTTTCGCTGATATTGAAAACGAAGTCCTTCTGCTTGTCCGGGAAGAGGTTCTGGATGACCTCATAGGCGGAAACGTCGTTGGTGGAAACCACCCGCACCAGCAGCGCCACCCGGCTCACGTCGATGTTGAAGTGCAGTTCCCGGGCCTTGAT
The DNA here is from genome assembly GCA_018713245.1 of Candidatus Merdivicinus intestinavium. Classification (GTDB taxonomy): domain Bacteria; phylum Bacillota; class Clostridia; order Oscillospirales; family Ruminococcaceae; genus Merdivicinus; species Merdivicinus intestinavium. The sequence continues at coordinate 6,664 of DVFM01000011.1, read as the reverse complement.
GTAGATGTCGCCGGGGAGGATGTTGTCCAGCACGACATTTTTAATGAAGTTGTTGCGGTCATATTTTTCGTCGTAATACTGTTTGATGCTGGAAAGGGAGATGGCCAGGATGGACGCATAGCGGGCCGCCATCTCGTCGGTGCCCTCTACAAATACGGCGTAATCCGCCTTGATGTGGGGACCAAAGGGCTTATAGGTGTAGCCGTCCCGCACAAAGACATCGTGAGAGTCGCCGAATTCAACGGTGTAGTAGTCGCTGGTGGTGCCGATCTTGGAAAGGTCGCTGCAGGCGATAATCGCCGCAGTTTCGTCGATAACGCCGATTACGCGGTCAATGGTGTCCCGCATCTGGTGAACAACGCCTTGGAAAAGTCGATTTGACATAATGAACTACCCCTCTTTTTCCGAATTTTAAATCAGTGCCCGGGACTGCCACCGGGCCCCTTCCTCTTTTGGCAATTCTGCCGGTGCAAAATTACACAGAGTTATACACATACTATATTATCCCATTTTCTCGAAAATTGCAAGGAATTCCTGCATTTTCCTTGAGATTTTTCAAAAAAATTCTGTCCGGGCGAGAAATTACAAGTTTGTTACATCTTTATTACAAATTGTAACATTTATTTCCCGGCGATATGTTAAGAACCCATGAATTTTCTCTGAATTCTCCTGATTTCGGCCATACATCAGAAAAAATCCCCCAAAACCGGAAAGTTTCCCGGCTCCCTCTTGCAATTTCAAAAAGGGTGTGGTATAATAAGGTACGGTAAAATATGGTAAGATGAGAAAGGCTGGGAACATCCCGGTCTTTCGTTTATGTTACGGGATTTTCCCGCGGAAGATTTCGGAGGGGAACCCGGGCAGAAAGGTGGAACGCATGAGCAAAAGCACCATCATCCAGACGGTATGGGACCTGGCGGAGCCCATCGCCGGGGAGCTGGGGGTTTCCCTGTGGGACGTCCGGTTTGAAAAGGAAGGCGCCAGCTGGTTTTTACGGATCCTCATCGACCGGGAGGGGGGCGCGAACATCAACGACTGCGAGGCCATGAGCCGCCGCATCGACCCGCTTCTGGACGAGGCGGACCCCATTCCGCAAAGCTATTATCTGGAGGTCTGGTCGGCGGGAATGAACCGCGATCTGACCCGGGACTTCCATTTCACCCAAAACCTCGGCAAAAAGGTGACGGTGGGGCTTTTCAAGCCGTGGGAGGACGGCGGGGAAAAAGAGCCGGTATGTATTTTAAAGGAATACGGCGGGAAAACCATTGTTGTCACCGATCCCGCCGGGACTGACCGGGAACTTGTCCTTTCCGAGCTGCGCTTTGTGCGCCTTTGGGACGATATGCCATTTTAACGACTGCACATTGGGAGGAATCAGCAAAATGAATACCAAAGAGATGCGAGATTTTTTTGAGGCGCTTCAGCTCCTGGAGATGGAAAAGGGCATCGACGCCGCCTATCTGATCGAAAAGATCACCAACGCCATCGTGATCGCCGTCAAGCGGGACTACGATGTGGCGGACAACGTCAATGTCACCATCAACCCGGAAACCTTCCAGTTCCGCGTCTCCATCACCAAAACCGCTGTCGCCGAGGTGGAGGACCCCGCCACCCAGATCAGCCTGGACGAAGCCCTCAAGTACAACAGCCGCCCCGCGGAGGGCATGCCGGTGGAAATCGTTCTGGACACCCGGCAGTTCGGCCGCATCGCCGCCCAGACCGCCAAGCACGTCATCCGCCAGGGCATCCGGGAGGCGGAACGCTCCCAGCTCATCGCCCAGTATCAGAACAAGGTCTACGAGGTGGTCACCGCCACGGTCCAGAAGGTGGAGCCCGCCACAGGCAACGCGACGGTGGAAATCGACCGCAGCGAAGTGATGCTCTTTAAAAATGAACAGCTGCCCAACGACGACCTGAAGGAAGGCGACCACATCAAGGTTTATGTAGTGGACGTGGTGAACTTCGAGCGCCGCTGTACGCTGAAAATTTCCCGCACCCACAAAGACCTGGTCAAGCGCCTGTTTGAACGGGAGGTCCCCGAGATTTTCGACGGCGTTGTGGAAATCAAGGCCATTTCCCGCGAAGCCGGCTCCCGCACCAAAATGGCGGTTTGGAGCAAAAATCCCGATGTTGATCCCATCGGCGCCTGCATCGGCCCCAAGGGGAGCCGTATCTCCGCCGTGGTGTCGGAACTCCGGGGCGAAAAGATCGACATCGTCAAATACAGCGAGGACGACGCGGAATTTATCACCCAGGCCCTCTCCCCCGCCGTGGTGCTGGGGGTGGAGATCCTGCCCGGGGAGGAGAAAATGTGCCGGGTAACCGTCCCCGACAACCAGCTTTCCCTGGCCATCGGCAACAAGGGCCAGAACGCCAAGCTGGCCGCCAAGCTCACCGGCTATAAGATTGACATCCGCGCCGAGCACGACCTCACCGCCCGGGAGGAACCGCCCGCGCAGGAAGCGGAGCCGGCCGGACAGCCGGAAGCGGAGGAAGCGGAATAATCTCATAGAAAAAGGAGGAGAAGGCCATGCAGGCAAGACGTGTCCCGCTGCGGATGTGCACCGGATGCGGCGAGATGAAACCCAAAAAGGAACTGGTCCGGGTCGTCCGGGACAAGGACGGAGCGGTCTCCCTGGACCTGACCGGCAAAAAGGCGGGGCGCGGCGCGTATGTGTGCCCCTCCCCGGAATGCCTCAGAAAAGCCCGGAAGGCCCGCCGGATCGAGCGATCGTTTCAGTGCAGGATTCCGGACGAGGTCTACGACGCGATGGAGGCGGAGCTTTCCCGCTGTGAACCCCCCGCCCCCCAAGGAAAGGAAGATCCGGAAAATTGAACCGATTTTATTCCACCCTCTCCCTATGCATGCGCGCCCGCCGGCTGGCTTACGGGTTGGAAACCGTCCGGGCGGCAGCCCTGTCCGGCAGGGTCTGCCTGCTCCTGACAGCCTCCGACCTTTCCGCCAAGACGGCCAAGGAAGTGGATTACCTGAGCCGCACCCGGCGGATCCCCCTCCTGCCTCTGGAGCTGAACATGGATGGCGTCGCGCGCACCATCGGAAGAAGAACCGGCGTCATCGGCATCACGGACCCGGGGTTCGGAACCAAGCTGATGCAGACCTATCATGAAACGGAGGAGAAGCTATGCAGATAAAATATCGCGTACATGAAGTCGCCAAGGACTTGAACGTGGATAAAAAGGAAATCATAGAACTGCTGGACCGCTACTTCGGCGGCGAGCCGCACAAGCACGCAACGGCTTTGACCGACGAAGAGCTGAACGTAGTCTTTGAGCATTATACCCAGCAGAATCAGGTGCCGGATTTCAACCGGTATTTTGCCTCCAAGGACGAAACGCCCGCGCCCCCGCCTCAGAAAAAGGAGCCGAAAAAAGCGGCGCAGCCGGCGGCCAAAGCGGAGCCCAAACCCGCACCGGAGGCCGTAAAAGAGCCTGCCCCGGCAGCCAAGGCGGAACCCGAACCCGCGCCGGAAGCCGCGAAAGAGCCTGCCCCGGCCGTTCAGGAAGCGCCCAAGGCGGAGCCTGCCGCGCCGGAAATTCCGAAAGCAGAAGCACCGAAAAAGGAGGAGCCCAAGCAAGTGGAGCCGAAACAAGAACAGCCTGTTGTACACAAAGAAGTGAAAACCGACGCCGGCCGGCGGGATGCACGCCCCGGCCGCACCGATAACCGCACCGATAACCGCCGCGACGGCAATCGCGACGGCCGCCGGGATGCGCGTCCCGACAGCCGGAACAGCGACCGCCGCGGCCGGGACAGCCGCGATAACCGCGATAACCGTCCGAAACCCGCCGCTCCCAAGGCGCCTGCCGCCGCGGCCGCCCCTGCGGAGCCTGTGGAAAAGGAACGCACCGTCCGCCATGTCAACACCCGCACCGTGGATGTGAACCTGGACAAATACAACGAGCATTACGAGGAAATCGCCCCGCAGGCTGCCGGCCGGCCTGACAGCCAGCAGCGCAAGCAGAAATTAAAACAGAAATCCCAGACCAAGAACAAGGCCAAATTCTCCACCAAGCGGGAGACCGAGGCCGAAAAGCTCCAGCGTCTGGCCCTGGAACGGGCCAGAAAGCAGCAGCTCAAGGTCCTCATTCCGGACGAAATCACCGTTTCGGAGCTGGCTTCCCGCCTGAAAGTGACGGTCACCGATGTGATTAAAAAGCTGATGCTTCTGGGCGTGATGGCTTCCCAGAACGAAGTCATCGATTTTGACACCGCCTCCCTGGTGGCCATGGAATACAACGCGAAGATCGAGAAGGAAGTCATCGTCACCATCGAGGAACAGCTCATCCACGACGAGGAGGACAGCTCCGAGGATCTGGTGGAAAGAAGCCCTGTCGTGGTGGTTATGGGTCACGTTGACCACGGCAAAACCTCCCTTCTGGACCGCATCCGCAACGCCCATGTCACCGACACCGAAGCGGGCGGCATTACCCAGCACATCGGCGCTTACCGGGTCAAGGTGGGCAGCCATCATATCACCTTCCTGGACACCCCCGGCCATGAGGCCTTTACCGCCATGCGCGCCCGCGGCGCTGCCGTTACCGACATCGCGGTGCTGGTCGTCGCTGCCGACGACGGCATCATGCCCCAGACCGTGGAAGCCATCAACCACGCCAAAGCGGCCGGCGTTTCCATCATTGTGGCCATCAACAAGATGGATAAACCCCAGGCGGACCCCGACCGGGTGAAGCAGGAGCTGACCGAATACGAGCTGGTTCCCGAGGAATGGGGCGGCGACATCATCTGCGTCCCCGTTTCCGCCGCCACTGGCATGGGCATTGACGACCTGCTGGAGAGCATCAACCTGGTGGCCGAAATGCAGGAGCTGAAGGCCAACCCCAACCGTCTGGCCAAGGGCACCGTCATCGAGGCCCGTCTGGACAAAGGCCGCGGCCCTGTGGCCACCCTTCTGGTCCAGAACGGCACCCTGCACACCGGCGACGTGCTGATTGCCGGCACTTCGGTGGGCCGTGTCCGCCAGATGCGCAACGACCGCGGCCAGGTTGTCACCGAAGCAGGCCCCTCCATTCCCGTTGAGATCACCGGCATGACCGAAGTCCCCGCCGCGGGCGACATTTTCAACGCCGTTGAGGACGAGCGCCTGGCCCGTGAGCTGGTGGAACAGCGCCGCGCCGAGCAGAAGGAGGAGCAGTTCAAGTCCTACCAGAAAGTTACGCTGGATAACCTGTTCAGCCAGATTGCCGAAGGCGAGATGAAGGAGCTGCCTCTGATTGTCAAGGCGGACGTGCAGGGTACTGCGGAAGCTGTCAAGCAGTCTCTGGAGAAGCTGACCACCGACGAAGTCCGTGTGCGGGTCATCCACACCGGCGTCGGCGCCATCAACAGCTCCGACGTCATGCTGGCCAACGCCTCCAACGCCATTGTCATCGGCTTCAACGTCCGGCCCGACCCCACCGCCAAGGCGGAAGCGGAGCAGCAGAGCGTAGAGCTGCGGATGTACCGGATCATCTACGACGCAATCGAGGAAGTCAAGTCCGCCATGAAGGGCATGCTGGCTCCCAAGACCCGGGAAGTGGATCTGGGCCGCATCGAGGTGCGCCAGGTTTACAAGATCACCGGCGTCGGCGCGGTAGCCGGGTGCTATGTGCTGGACGGCAAGATCACCAGAAACTCCCAGATCCGCATTGTCCGGGACGGCATCATTGTGGCGGTGGATCAGATTGCTTCTCTGAAGCGGTTTAAAGACGACGTCCGGGAGGTCGCGCAGGGCTATGAGTGCGGCGTCACCCTGGCCAAATTCAACGACATCAAGGAAGGCGACATTTACGAGTCCTTCATTGTCGAGGAATACCGGGAAGACTAGGCGGCGTGTCGCCGCTGCCAATTCGACGCGGCCGCACAGCCTCGCGTCAGATTTGGGCTGGCGCGCGACGAGCTGCGCGCCTCTGGCAGCGGTTTCCCGAATTTACCGGGGGATTCTGATGTCCGGACTGTTTGTCGTCAAACTGGCTTGACGATGCGACGCGGCATTTCAATTCCTATCCAACCGCTGGACGGCTCGACAAGCTCGCCGTTAGGACAGGGTTCTTTCCCTATCGCTTTTGTTCATCCAAATGAACAGCAAAATTTTGTAGGGGCGCGCATTGCGCGCCCGCCGATGAATCGCGGCATGATGGTAAAATCACGGGCGGCGAATCGCCGCCCCTACAACGTCACGTCATACAGCCGGGATATTTCGGAAAAACAACGTCCCCTGCAATCTAAACAGCTGCCGATTCGACGGGTTTCCCCTTCTATCGTTTGTAGGGGCCGGGTCTCCCGGCCCGACGAAAAATTGCGGTGTTTCTGTAAAATCGTGGGCGAACACAGTTCGCCCCTACAAAATGACAGCGGCCTTTTCGTTTGATTGTACCGAAACGATGGGGCGTCGGGGACGCCGCCCCTGCAACGTCACGTCATACAGCCGGGATATTTCGGAAAAACAACGTCCCCTGCAATCCAAACAGTATCCTCAACAGGGATATGAATCATTTCACACTGCCGCCCTTGCCCTGCAAGGGCGGACATTCTATCCGACCAAAGAAAGGAGGGCCTTATGGCCAGCTTTAAAATCGGGCGTTTGTCCGAAGATATCAAACGGGAACTGAGCCTTTTGATCCGGGAACTGAAAGACCCCCGCATTTC
>DVFM01000087.1 GCA_018713245.1 Candidatus Merdivicinus intestinavium | reverse complement strand
TTGGACACAATGACCCGTTCCTCCCCGGCCATGCGGTTCACGAGGGAGGACTTGCCCACGTTGGGCTTGCCGATAATGGCCACTCGGGTGACTTCCTCGCCGTAGTCCTCCCCGGCATCCTCCGGGAAGTGCGCGAACACCGCCTCCAAAAGGTCGCCGGTGCCGTGGCCGTGGACGGAAGAAACGGCGATGGGGTCGCCCAAGCCTAAGTTATAAAACTCGTAAAATTCCGGGGGAACCTCCCCGATGCTGTCCACCTTGTTGACGCAGAGGACCACAGGCTTGCCGCTTTTTTGCAGCATATTGGCCACATCCTGGTCGGCGGCGGTGACGCCGCACTGCAGATCCGTCACCAGAATAATGACGTCCGCCCGTTCAATGGCCACCTCCGCCTGACGGCGCATCTGGGAAAGCAGGGGATCGTCGGTATTGGGTTCAATGCCGCCGGTGTCCACCAGCATAAAACTCTTGTTGAGCCACTCGCATTCGGCGTAGATCCGGTCGCGGGTGACGCCGGGGGTGTCCTCCACAATGGAGATGCGTTTGCCCACCAGCTTGTTAAACAGGGTGGATTTGCCCACATTGGGCCGCCCCACCACTGCGACAATGGGTTTTGCCATAGCGTTTTCCTTTCTTCTTTCTTCTATAAATAAATTGGTCACGGTCTGGGCTGTGCAAAAGCCATTCTGCACAGCGACCAGTCCAGCGTGGATTCCTTTACCCGATCTGCAATCTCCCACAAATGATCAACGATCCGAATCTCGACATTCCGCGCCGCAAGCTGGGCGAACAGGTCTTTTACCTCGTATTTTGCAATAGGCGTCTGCCTGTTTTTTGAAACATAGTAACCGGCCGCAGCGTCCTGCAAAACAAAATCATCCGGTTTGAATTCATATAGATAGAGGACCGCGGACAGCATCGCCGGAACCCACTTGTTTTCAATCACGATGGCATAGCGCATGGTATCCGATGAAAAAAACGCGCGCCGGTCGGCTTTTGTCGTCTTTTCCCCCACATGATAGGCCACCCGGGGACAGTCCCGGGGCGTCAGGAAATTGGGCAGATAAAACTCCTCCATGGCCCAGACCAACCCGGTCCCAGGGTCCAGATCCGCCCGTTTCGGAAGCCGGGGCAGAAATTCACGGATATCCGGTTCTTCGCCGACATGAAAAAGCCGCATTCGATCCCTCCGCCTTCCTTACTCTTCCTCCCCCAGCATACACCGCAGAAGCTCGTAGCCGTCGCTGTTTACCATAGTAATGGGCACGCCCAAGGCCTCCCGCACTTCGTCTAAGGTCACGTCGTCCAGGAACACATCCTCGTGGAACTTCAAAAGGACGTCCGGCAGGAGCAGCTCCTCTCCCAAGTCCTTTCCTTTTAACTGGGCGATCAGATCCCGGCCGGTAATCAGCCCGGCCACGGTAATATCATGCCCGAAAAAGTCGTTGACAATGGGATAGACCCTTCCTTTTAAATTATGCCACGTTTCTTTGGCCTCGTCAACCAGTTTCTGGATAAAAGGGGCGGCGGCCACGCCGGTGGCGATGGAAAAATCCCGTTTCCGGCCGTCCGGCTCAAAAAAGGGGAGGGCGTCCCGGAACTGCTCCCGCTGGAGGGTGAGCATCCCCACGCCGTTTTCCAGCTGGCCGTAGTCACCGTAAAATTCCCCGTCCGGGAGAGGGCGCTCCGCTTTCAGGTAAAATTCGTCCGAGGCGTAAAAGACCCGCTGGCCGTGCTCCGCAAGCATCTTGTCCCCGTGGCGGTTCACCATGTCGATGACCGCCGCAGCCTCTTCCTTGGTATAGGGCCGCAGAGGGAACAGCCCCTCCCGGTATTTGGTGAGCCCCACCGGCACGCAGGAAACGGTTTTTAAGGCCGGGACATACGCCGCCAGGTCCGTGAGGGAGCGTTCCAGCTCCGCCCCGTCGTTGATGCCGGGGCAGAGGACCAGCTGGGCGTTCATGGCGATGCCCCCGTCCGCCAGCCGCTTCAAAATGGACAGGGATTCCCCGGCGAAGCGGTTGTTCATCATTTTGCAGCGCAGCTCCGGGTTGGTGGTGTGGACCGAGATGTTCACCGGGGAAATCTTCATCCGAATGGTCCGCTCAATGTCGTGTTCGGTGAGATTGGTGAGAGTGATATAATTGCCGTAAAGAAAGCTCAGACGCGCGTCGTCGTCCTTGAAATACAGGGTATCCCGCATCCCCGGGGGCATCTGGTCGATAAAGCAGAAGATGCACTTGTTCCGGCAGGAACGCTCCCTGTCCATCAGGTAGCTGTCAAACGTGAGCCCCAGCTCCTCATATTCCCCCTTCCGCACCTGTACCGTCCGCTGTTCTCCGGCCGGGGTGAGGAGGGAGAGGGTCAGCTTTTTTTCCATCATGTAAAACCGGTAATCCAGCACATCCACAATCTCCCGGCCGTTGATCGCCAGGAGCTGCCAGTCCGCCCCGATTTTCGCCCGGGCGGCTGGAGAACGGGGCTCCACCCCGCAGATTTTTACAGCCACAGGCCGCGCCTCCTTTCCGTTTTCAAAAAAAGCGCCCGATAAAGCGATTACGCCTTACCGGGCAGCCTGACAGATCAAATCGGATGGCTTACGCCTCTTTTTTGATAACCTCTACGTTTTTGTAATATCCGCAGTGCGGGCACACTTTGTGGGGAGCCTTCAGCTCGCCGCACTGGGTGCATTTGGATAACGCAGGCATGGGGAGCTTCCAGACGTTGGAACGCCGTTTGTCTCTTCTCGCCTTCGACACTTTACTCTTCGGTACTGCCATGGTTCGCACCTCCTTCACAGATTTCTGAACTCTCCGGATCTTCCTCCATGGATTCCAGCAATTGACTCAAAACCGACAGCCTCGGGTCAATCTGTTTTTTCTCGCATTTGCAGCTGCCAAAATTCAGGTTCTGCCCGCATTGCTCACACAGGCCCTTGCAGTCCTCGGAGCAAAGCACCTTTGTGGGAAGCGCAAGCAGCACGTCCGTCCGCACAAGCTCGTCCAGGTCCAGCTCCCCGCCGGGACAGAGGACATATTCCTCCTCGTCCGCATCGGATTCCAGCTGCTGCACCAGCGTATGCGAAAAGGTCATGGCTTCTTCCCGCTCAAACGGCTCCAGACAGCGGTCGCAGACCAAATTCAGGGAAAATTTCACACAGAAAACCAGCCTCACCACTCCGGCACGGTTTTCAATCTCCCCCGAACACGCCACGGGCGACTGGAAGGGATAACGGCCATACAGCTCTTCCCGGCTGTAATCGAAATTTTCGGAGAAGGATTTCTTCTCCCCAGCCAGGTCAAACAACTGCTTCAGATTCATCTTCATCTCGACACCTCATAATGCCACAAATTATATTATAATGCATCCCGGACCCCTTGTCAACCGTTTTTTGAAACTTTTTTGAAACCGGGAAAGCGCAAGAAACGGGCGTTTTTTCCGTTTTTATTTTAGCAGATTTCGCGCAAAAAGGCAACCCCGCGCGGCTGGCGCAAAAAAGGAGCGCTCCGGCAGCCGGACGTGGAAAAACCGCAGAGTTTTCCACCGCATTTACCAGCGAAAAGGCCGGTTATCCACACTTTCCACCGAGTTTTCCACATTCTTTCCGAGAAATTCGTGGAGAACTCAAAAGATTTCCCGCCCAATCAGAATAAATATTCGGTCGATAGAATACAATTTGTTGAGAACCCCGGCGAAAGCCGGCGCGTTTCTCATAAAAATCTCCGCTTTCATTGAATTGGCGCGCAAAATGTGTTAAACTGGAGAAAAAACAATCCATGAAGTGGGGGAGTGCGCTTTGTACGCGAAGATTATGAGCGCCGGCGTGTTCGGGCTGGACGCTTATCCGGTGGAGGTGGAAGTGGACACCTTCCGGGGGATGCCGTCCTTTGAGGTGGTGGGGCTGCCGGACGCCGCCGTCCGGGAAAGCCGGGACCGGGTGCGGGCCGCCTTCAAAAACTGCGGCTACGAATTCCCCATGCAGAAAATCACGGTAAACCTGGCCCCGGCAGACCTCAAAAAGACCGGCCCGCTCTACGACCTTCCCATTTTCCTGGCGCTGCTTTCCGCCTGCGGCCAGACGGCGGCGGATTTTGCGGGCAGCCTCTTTCTGGGGGAGCTTTCCATGAAGGGGGAGGTCCGGCGGGTCCACGGGGCGCTCTCCATGACCATCCTCGCCAAGGAGCAGGGCTATTCCCGCATCTTCCTCCCGGCCGAAAACGCGCGGGAGGCCAGCGCCGTCCGGGGGATTGACATTTACGGGGTGGAGCATGTCCTTCAGGTGGTGGAATTTCTGGAACACATCCGGGAACTTCACCCCGCGCAGCCCCTGGAATTCAAACCCTGCTCCACCCCCGGCCAGCCGGACATGGCGGACGTCCGGGGGCAGGAATTCGCCAAGCGCGCTCTGGAAATTGCCGCGGCGGGGAGCCACAACGCCCTGATGATCGGCCCGCCCGGCTCCGGCAAAAGCATGCTGGCCCAGCGCATCCCCTCCATCCTCCCGGACCTGACCTTTGAAGAGGCCATCGAATCCGCAAAAATCCACTCCATCGCCGGGGAGCTCTCGGCCGAAAGGCCCATCCTCACCGAACGCCCCTTCCGCGCGCCCCATCACACCGTTTCCCCGGCGGGGCTGTCCGGCGGCGGCTCCATCCCCCGGCCGGGAGAGATTTCCATGGCCCACAACGGGGTGCTGTTCCTGGACGAGCTGCCGGAATTTTCCCGGGCGGCCATGGAAATTCTCCGGCAGCCCATTGAGACGGGGACGGTTTCCATCTCCCGGGCCAGCGGGACGCTGAGCTACCCCTGCCGGATGATGGTGGTGGCCGCCATGAACCCCTGCCCCTGCGGCTATTACGGCCACCCGACGCACCCCTGCTCCTGCGCCCCCTCCCAGATTCAGCGGTACCTTGCCCGGATCAGCGGGCCGCTGCTGGACCGGCTGGACCTCCACATCGACGTGGCGCCGGTCAAATTCTCCGACCTGTCGGGGCTGGGCCGGGCGGAATCCTCCGCGTCCATCAAAAAACGGGTGGACGCCGCCCGCAAAATCCAAACCGCCCGCTTTGCCGGCACCGGCGTGCGCTGCAACGCCCAGATGACCGCCGGGATGGTGGAGGAATTCTGCCGGGTGACCGAGGAGGGGAGCCGCCTTCTGCAGCGCGCCTTTTCCCAGATGGGGATGAGCGCCCGGGGCTACCACCGCATTCTGAAGGTGGCCCGCACCATCGCCGACCTGGAGGGGGAAGCGGACATCCAGCTTTCCCACCTGTCCGAGGCGCTCCAGTACCGGAGCCTGGACCGCAAATACTTCGCCCGCACGGGCCGTTAGGAAAGGAGCCCTTTCATTGAAAGTTTGTGAAGCCATGGTCAAATGCCTGGAGATGCAGGGGGTGGAGGTGATCTTCGGCTACCCCGGCGCCGCCATCTGCCCCTTTTACGACGCGCTCTCCCGGTCCTCCATCCGCCACATTCTGGTGCGCACCGAGCAGAACGCCGCCCACGCCGCCAGCGGCTACAGCCGGATCTCCGGGAAATGCGGCGTCTGC
>DVFM01000010.1 GCA_018713245.1 Candidatus Merdivicinus intestinavium | reverse complement strand
AAAATGATAAAGCGGCGGGGTGCAATCGTACTCATGCACCAGGGCAAAGGTAGGGCTGGAGACCTCGGCGTCCGAACCGAGCCCCCGGGCCAGTCCCCGGGTAAAGGTCGTTTTTCCGGCCCCCAGCCCTCCCCGGTAGGCCAAGACGTCGCCGCCCCGGAGCCGTTTTGCCAGTTCCTCCGCGAAGGCTTCCGTTTCCGCCGGGGAATGGGAGATAAAGGAGAGCATGGGCATAATTCCTTTCTGATAAATCTTTTTCTATTATACAATAGGCGCGCCCACTTTGCAAGAAGGCCCGGCGATTTTCCCGAAATAGTTGACACTTTCCCGAAAGTGGAGTATCATAAACACAAATGCGGGATTTTTCCGCAGAAAATTTCCCGGCAAAATGCGGGATGCTGTTTTGAAAAGGAGTGTTTCAGATGCCGATTTACCATTCTCTTCCCGAACTCATCGGGAATACCCCCCTCCTCGCCCTGGACCGGTATGCCGGGCAGGAAGGGCTTTCCGCCGAAATCCTGGCCAAGCTGGAGTATTTTAATCCCCTGGGCTCCGCCAAGGACCGCATCGGTCTTGCCATGATCGAGGCGGCGGAGCAGTCCGGCGCATTGCAGCCCGGCGGGACCATTATCGAGCCCACCAGCGGCAACACCGGCATCGGGCTGGCCTTTGTGGGAGCGTCCCGCGGCTACCGGGTCATCCTCACCATGCCGGAAACCATGAGCGCCGAGCGGCGGATGCTCCTTGCCGCTCTGGGGGCGGAGCTGGTCCTCACCGAAGGGAAGCTGGGCATGGCCGGGGCTATCCGCAGGGCGGAGGAACTTCAGGCGGAAATCCCCGGCGCGTTCATTCCCCAGCAGTTTGAAAACCCCGCCAACCCGGCTGTCCACGAGCGGACGACCGGCCCGGAAATCCTGCGGGACACCGAGGGAAAGGTGGACATTCTGGTGGCCGGAGTCGGCACAGGCGGCACCATTACCGGTATCGGGCGGGTGCTCCGGAAGGCCTGCCCGCAGGTAAAAATCGTCGCCGTGGAGCCTGCGAAATCCCCCGTCCTGGAGGGCGGGAAACCCGGCCCCCACGGGCTGATGGGCATTGGCGCGGGATTTGTGCCCAAGGCGCTTGACACGGAGCTGATTGACGAAATCCTCCCCATCACCGAGGAAGAAGCCTACGAAGCCGCCCGGAACGCGGCAAAGGCCGAGGGCCTGCTCTGCGGCATCAGCGGCGGCGCGGCGCTGGCGGCGGCGGTCAAGCTGGCCAAACGCCCGGAAAACGCCGGAAAGCGGATTGTGGCAGTGCTCCCCGACAGCGGGGAACGCTACCTTTCCACCCCACTGTTTCAGAAGGAGTGACGTACAAAATGAAAATCGCGGTTCTATTCCCCGTCACCGAGGCGCACCGGCGCGCCCTCTCCGAAGCGGCGCCCGGCGCGGAATTCTTCTTCGGCGCGCCGCCGGAAGAAGAACTGCCCGCCCTGAACGCGGTGCTGGGCAATCCGCCGGCATCCATGCTCCCCCGCCTCTCCGGCCTTCGGCTCCTGCAGCTTTGCAGCGCTGGGGTGGGCGGCGCGTATCTGGCGGAAAATGCCCTGCCGGACGGCTGCGCCCTCTGTAACGCTTCCGGCGCGTACGGCCCCGGCATTGCGGAGCACATGCTGGGAATGGCCCTCTCCCTCGTCAAGCGGCTGCACCAGTACCGGGACAGCCAGCGCGCCCGTGAATGGGCGGACCACGGGGAGGTCGCCTCCATCCTGGGGTCCCGGACGCTGGTGGTGGGGCTGGGGGACATCGGAACGGAATTCGGCCGGCGGATGGCGGCGCTGGGAAGCAGTGTCTCCGGCGTCAAGCGCACTCCCGGCCAAAAGCCTGACTGGCTGACGGAGCTGGGGACGCTGGAGGACCTGGACCGGCTGCTGCCGGATGCGGATTTTGTTTTCCTCTCCCTGCCGGACACGCCGGCGACCCGGGGGCTGTTTGACCAGGAGCGCATCAGCCGGATGAAAAAGGGCGCGGTGCTGCTCAACGCCGGGCGGGGAACGGCGGTGGACACGGAAGCCCTCTGCGACGCGGCGGAATCCGGCGCGCTGCGGGGCGCCTGCCTGGACGTCACCGACCCGGAACCACTGCCGCCCGGCCACCGGATGTGGGAAATCGAAAACATCCTGATTACCCCCCACGTTTCCGGCGGTTTCCACCTTCCCTACACCCATGACCGGATTGTGGAAATCTGCGCGGGCAACCTTCGCCGGCTGGCGGCGGGAGAGCCGCTTTACAGCCTGGTGAACCGAAAGGAAGGGTATTGATGACGGAACGGGAAAAGATGCTGGCGGGAAAGCTCTACGACCCCGGCGACCCGGAACTCTGCGCGGAGCGGGCCGCCGCCAAGGAACAGACCTTCCGCTTTAACCGGCTCTCCCCTTCCGACCGGGAAGGACAGCGGGCGCTGCTGCGGGAGCTTTTCGGCAAAACCGGCGATTTCCTGCACGTGGAGGCGCCTTTCCAGTGCGATTACGGCAGGTACATTTCGGTGGGAGAAAATTTCTACGCCAACCACAACTGCGTCATTCTGGACGCCGGCGGTGTGGAAATCGGGGACAATGTGCTGCTGGCCCCCAATGTGAGCATTTACACCTCCGGGCACCCGCTGGACACGGAGCGGCGGAACGCGGGGCTGGAATACGGGCTGCGGGTCCGAATCGGGAATAACGTCTGGGTCGGCGGGGACGTCTCCATCCTCCCCGGCGTTACCATCGGGGACAACGCGGTCATCGGCGCGGGAAGTGTTGTGACAAAGGACATCCCGGCCGGCGTCCTGGCAGCGGGAAACCCCTGCCGGGTTATCCGGGAGATTACCGAAGAGGACAAAACGCGGTTTTCGTAGCAAAAAGGGACGCTTTCGGGCGGCACGCATAAAACACCATAAGACAGTAAGTTGGGAGGGCAATCAATGGCGGAAGCCATTTCTATTATTGAAATTCACAATCGTGAAAAGAAGTCATCTTATGCCAGAGAAGTTCTGGAAATGCTGCCAAAATGGTTTGGAAACAAGCAGGCGCTGGAAGAGTATGTGAATGATGTGCAAAAATTTCCGTTTTTTGCAGCGCTTAACTACGCTGAAAAATGTGTGGGATTTTTTTCAATTAAAATACATTATCAGCATACCGGGGACATATTTGTATGCGGAGTTCATCCGGAGTATCGGCATCATGGGATCGGAAAAGCTCTTTATCATGCTGCGGAAAACTACTTGATACAGGAAGGCTGTAAATACGTGATTGTCAAAACACTGAGTGACGCCATTGATTATGAACCCTATGCACAAACGCGAAAATTCTACAAAAGCATTGGATTTGAGCCGCTCCTCACCTTAACAGAAATGTGGGACGAAGAAAATCCCTGTCTCATTATGTTCAAATCACTCGTTTAAGATGGTAAACTTTTTTATCACGGGAGCGCAAAGCAACCGAGTCCAAGGTGAACATCTCAAGCGCGCTGCGGTATTTCCGGCTGCTTTTGCCGGAAACTAATCGATGGGCGGCAGCAAAAAATGCTGCCGCCCTGTCCTATTGCCCAAAATAACGGAAATTCCCACAACTGAGGTTCAGCATTATAGGAAGCAGTGACCTGTCGCCAGCCTGTTCAGGTTTTGGTTAATCGTTGCGCATAGAAAAACGGGCAGGAAGTTGTTGCCTCCTACCCGTTTTATGCCATAGGTTATCCAAAAAGCCCCTTTTTGCGGGATTTTTTCCCAACGATTATTTTGCCAGGAGGCCCACCTTTTTGTAGACCTTCTCCAGGGTGCGGCGGGCGATGCGCTGGGCCTGCTCCGCGCCCTTGCGGTAGCATTCCGCCAGGTAATCCTTATTGTCCATCAGCTCATTGTAGCGTTCGCGCACAGGGCGGAGATGCTCGGCTACCGCTTCTCCCACGGCAGTCTTGAAGTCGCCGTAGCCCTTGCCGGCAAAGTCCGCCGTAATCTGGTCCAGGGTGAGGCCGGTGACGGCGGAATAGATGGTCATCAGGTTGTTGATGCCGTCCTTGCCTTCCTTATAGCAGACCTCCATGTCCGAATCGGTGACGGCGCGCTTGAACTTTTTGACAATGGAGCCGGGTTCGTCCAGGATGGTAATGCAGGCGTTGGGATTGGCGTCGGATTTGGACATTTTCCTGGTGGGGTCGGCCAGGGACATGATTTTGGCTTCTTTAGAAATATAGGCGTCCGGGATGGTGAAGATGCTGCCGTATATGCCGTTGAAGCGGCTGGCAACGTCCCGGGTCAGCTCCAGATGCTGCTTCTGGTCCACACCTACCGGCACCAGGTCCGCCTGATAAAGAAGAATGTCGGCCGCCATCAGGGCGGGGTAGGTAAAGAGTCCCGCGTTGATGTTGTCGGCGTGCTGGGCTGCCTTGTCCTTGAACTGGGTCATGCGGGAAAGCTCGCCGAACTGGGTGTTGCAGTTTAAAATCCAGGCCAGCTGGGAATGTTCCGGCACATGGCTCTGGATGAACACAATGCTCTTTTCCGGGTCTACGCCGCAGGCCAGCAGAAGCGCATAGCAGGACAGGATGCGCTTGCGGAAATCGGCGGGTTCCTGGCGGACAGTGAGGGCATGGAGGTCGGCGATCATATAGGCGCTGTGGAAATCCTCCTGCATCTGGGCCCAGTTGCGCACCGCGCCCAGGTAGTTGCCCAGAGTAAACACCCCGGTGGGCTGGATGCCGCTCAAAATTACTTTTTTCTTCTGCTCTTCCATTGTAAAAACTCCTTGTATAATAGAGTAGTAGTTATTAAAGCCCCTCTCCAAGGGCTTGTGCTACACTGTAAGGGATGCTGTGGATCGGTGAGCTTCTCCTACCACAAGATGGTTCTTGAAAGGTTCCAACCACAGCCCCT
>DVFM01000086.1 GCA_018713245.1 Candidatus Merdivicinus intestinavium | reverse complement strand
TGTCCGGGCGTCTGGAGGAGATGCCCGGCGAGGAGGGGTATCCGGCTTACCTGTCCTCCCGGCTTGCGGAATTCTACGAGCGGGCGGGCTTCGTCCGCTGCATTGGCTCCGAAGGGCGCACCGGCGCCATTTCCGCCATCGGCGCGGTGTCCCCTCCCGGCGGCGACACCTCCGAGCCGGTTTCCCAGGCGACGCTGCGGATTGTCAAAGTGTTCTGGGGCCTGTCCTCCGACCTGGCCTACCGGCGGCATTTCCCCGCCATCGACTGGCTCACCAGCTATTCCCTGTACAGCGACAGCCTGTCCGGCTACTTTGACCGGGAAATCGCCCCCGGCTGGACCGCGCAGGTGGCGGAGGTCCGCCGGATTTTGCAGGAGGAAGCGGACCTTCAGGAAATTGTCCGCCTGGTGGGCGTGGACGCCCTGGCCCTCAAGGACCGGATGACCCTGGAGGCGGCCCGCTCCATCCGCGAGGACTATCTGCACCAGATCGCCTTCGACGAGGTGGATACCTACACCTCCCCCAAAAAGCAGTACGGGATGCTCAAACTCATCCTCACCTGGTATCACAAGGGGGAGGAAGCCGTGGCGGCGGAGGTCCCCTTCGAGCAGATCCTCACCATGCCGGCGGTGGAAAAAATCGGGCGGCTCAAGCGCGTCCCCGAGGACCAGTGGGACGCCCATTATGCGGCTGTGGCCGGGGAGCTGGAAAGCCAGTTCGCCGCGCTGATGGAGGAGGAGAACCATGCGTAAAGAATATAAGACCATCCGGGAGGTCGTGGGCCCTCTGATGCTGGTGGACGGCGTGGAAGGCGCAAAGTACGACGAGCTGGTGGAAATTGAACAGTCAAACGGCGAAATCCGTTACGGCAAGGTGCTGGAAATCGACGGCAGCCGCGCCTTGGTTCAGCTTTTTGAAAGCTCTCAGGGCCTGCGCATCGCCGACTCCAAAGCGCGCTTTCTGGGCCACGGCACCGAGCTCAAGGTGAGCCCCGATATGCTGGGGCGCATCTTTGACGGCATGGGCAATCCCATCGACGGCGGGCCGGAGATCATCCCCGAGCAGCGGCTGAACGTCAACGGCTCGCCCATCAACCCCGCCGCCCGGGATTACCCGGCGGAATTCATCCAGACCGGCGTGTCCGCCATCGACGGCCTGAATACCCTGGTCCGCGGGCAGAAGCTGCCGGTGTTCTCCGGCTCCGGCCTGCCCCACGCCCAGCTGGCGGCCCAGATTGCAAGGCAGGCCCAGGTCCGGGGCACCGGCGAGAAATTCGCCGTGGTGTTCGGGGCCATCGGCATCACCTTTGAGGAGGCGGACTTCTTCATCAAGGATTTCCGCCGCACCGGCGCCATCGAGCGCGCCGTCCTCTTTATGAACCTGGCCAACGACCCGGCCGTCGAGCGCATCGCCACCCCCCGCATGGCCATCACCTGCGCCGAATACCTGGCCTATGAGCTGGGGATGCACGTTCTGGTCATCCTCACCGACATCACCAACTACGCCGAAGCGCTGCGGGAGGTTTCCGCCGCCCGGAAGGAGGTCCCCGGCCGCCGGGGATACCCGGGCTATCTGTATACCGACCTGGCTTCCCTCTACGAACGGGCTGGGCGCATCCGGGGCAGGAAGGGCTCCATCACCCAGCTGCCCATCCTCACCATGCCTGAGGACGACAAGACCCACCCCATCCCTGACCTCACCGGCTATATCACCGAAGGACAGATCATCCTTTCCCGGGAGCTGCATCACAAAGGCGTCACCCCGCCCATCGATGTGCTGCCCTCCCTCTCCCGCCTGAAGGACAAGGGCATCGGCGAGGGCAAGACCCGGGCCGACCATTCCGGCGTCATGAACCAGCTCTTTTCCGCTTACGCCCGGGGCAAGGAGGCCAAGGAGCTGGCGGTCATCTTAGGCGAAGCGGCCCTGTCCGGCATGGATAAGCTCTACGCCAAATTCGCCGACGCTTTCGAGCAGGAGTATGTTTCCCAGGGCTACCAGACAAACCGCACCATCGAGGAAACCCTGGACATCGGCTGGAAGCTGCTGGGCATTCTCCCGCGGAGCGAGCTGAAGCGCATCAAGGATGAGTTCCTGGACCAGTATTACCCCAAATCCGACGAAAAGGAGTAACCCGCCATGGCAATTCGTGTAAATCCCACCCGGATGGAGCTGACCCGCCTGAAAAAGCGGCTCAAAACCGCCATCAAGGGGCACAAGCTCCTCAAGGACAAGCGGGACGAGATGGTGCGTCAATTTATGATGTATATCCGCCGGAACCGGGAACTGCGCGCCGAGGTGGAGGAGGCCCTGGGCCGGGACATGAAGCGGGTGGCGGTGGCGTCCGCCATGATGGGCGAGGCCGCCCTGGGCGAAGCGCTCCTGTCCGAAGCGGGGGGAGACGTCTCCGTTTCGGTGGGGGAGCGGAACGTGATGGGCGTTACAGTCCCCACCTTTGCCTCCCAAGAGGGCGGGCGTCTTTCGGAGCTTCCCTACAGCTTCGCCTTTACCTCGGCGGAGCTGGACGGCGCGGTGCTGGACCTGGCGGACTTAATGCCCAAGCTCATCGAGCTGGCTCAGGTGGAAAAAACCTGTTCCATGCTGGCCGATGAAATCGAAAAGACCCGGCGGCGGGTCAACGCCCTGGAGCATGTGATGATTCCGGAAACACAGCGGACCATCAAGTTCATCACCATGAAGCTGGAGGACAACGAACGCAGCAGCGTCACCCGGCTCATGAAGGTGAAGGAAATGCTCCTCGAAGAACAGCAGACCGGATCGTGAAAAAATGCGCGGAGTTTTCCGCGCATTTTTTGCGGCAGCGCCTTTGTCCGCCCTGACAGAAATCATACACAATCCCTCTTGCAGATTTGACGCGGCGGGAGTACAATGGAACAGAAAAATATCGCATCAGAAGGAGCAAGGAAGATGATTTACCGTACCGAACTGCACTGCCACACCCAGGGCGTCAGCGTCTGCGCCGAATGTCCGCCGGAGGAGGGGGCGCGCCTGTATATCGAGGCGGGCTACCGCACCGTGGTGGTGACCGACCACATGAACCGCTGGACCTTCCGGGACCTGCCCGCGGAAATGCCCTGGGAAAGCCGGGTGGAGCATTTCCTTTCCGGGTGGAGAAGGTTCCGGGAAGCGGCAGGGGAGCGGCTTGCCGTCCTGCTGGGGATGGAGCTGCGGTTCGATGAAAACGAAAACGACTACCTGGTTTACGGGATTACGCCGGAATTTCTGCTGTCGCATCCGCAGATGATGGAAATGACCCCCGCGTCCTTCTCGGAACTGGCCCGGAAAAGCGGCCTGCTGTTTTACCAGGCCCACCCTTTCCGCAACGGCATGACGGTGGTGGACCCGGCGCTGCTGGACGGGATTGAAACCCACAACGGCCACCCCCGCCACGATTCCCGCAATGAGATTGCGGCGGCGTGGGCGAAGAAATTCGGCCTGCTGGAAATCGGCGGTTCGGATTTCCACGAGCCGGAAGCCTGCGGCTGCGGCGGTATCCTGACGCCGGCGCCCATCCTGACCGGGAATCAGCTGATGGAAGCGCTGCGCGGCGGCCCGGAATTGATCCGATAAGCAGAAAACTCCCCGGCGGGCCCAACGGCTGCCGGGGAGTTCTTATTTCTGAGGTTCCTGCGAAGGCAGGTCGTATTCATAGACGCGAAGGCTTCCCTCCAGGTCCGGATAGCTCCGCTCCTCCGCCAGGCGGAAACCGGCGTGCTCCAGCGCCCGGCAGGAAGCGGCGTTCCCGCTGACCGCGAAAGCGCGGAGACGGCGGGCATGCAGGATATCCCGGGCCATATTTTTCGCCATTTCGCTGACTTCGGTGCAGTAGCCCTGGCCCCAGTGTTTTTTGGCCAGGAAAATGGTGAGGGCATAGGATTCCGGCTCCCCCTGCTCCGCCTTGAAGGCGAACACGCCCACAAATTCGCCGTCCTTTTTCAGGATGGTGTAGGCGAGGTTCCCGCCGCCGGACAGCTCCTGAACCAGCGCTTCGGCCTCTTCCGGGCGGGTGTGGACGTCAAAGCGCAGATAGCGGACGGCCTCCGGGTCGGAGGTAATGGAATACACCGCCGGGGCCGCCCCTTTTTCCAGAGGGATCAGGCGCAGGCGCTCGGTCTGGATGCCCGCGGGGATGCCGGGGGCGGCGTCCAGGTGGAGGAGCTCCGCCTGATACTGGCGGCTGAGGGCCAGCAGGCAGTTGAAAAAGGAGACGTCGTACTCCGCAAGCTCGGGGGAGGCGTCCGCGCGCACGCGGTTTAAGATTTCCACTTCCCGGGACGGCACGAAAACCTCCATCCCGTTTTCCTGCTTATAGGAGGCAACCTGGGCGCAGAGCCGCATGCGTTCCTCAAACAGGCGGAGAAGGTCCGCGTTCAGGGCGTCAATTTTCTGCCGGATCTGACTGAGCTCCATCGTCTGTTTCCTCCTGCTGTGCTGTTTCGGGCTGTTCCGGGGTTTCCTGGGCGGATTTTTTCTTCGGGCGGCAGAGGGCCATAATTTCCCGCGCTTCTTTTACGTAAAAGGTGGTGCCGCCGGCATCCAGGACGTATTCGCAGTGGTCGATTGCGCTGCGGGTGGAGCCTGTCACCTGCTCCATCTTGGCCAGCTTGCACAGCACGGTCATCCGGCTGAGGGGGAAGGTCGAGCTTTCAAACAGCTCTTCGTAAATTTCCCGGCTCCGGGAGTAGCTCCCTTCGTGGAAAGTGAGGACGCCGTCGATGAGGGTCAGCAGCTGCTGGCCGTTGCGGAGATTGGGAGCGTTTTCCTTCATGCCGTTCATGACCTTCTTGACCCGCTCCCGCACGTCAATGACCATATCCATCTGCCCCAGCCCCTCGTAGCAGTAGGCCATGACGTTGTAGTAAACAAACACGTCGATGGAGTCCGCCTTTGGACGGGTGACATTCTGGAGGGTATCCAGCGCCTGCTGGAATTTCCCCTGATAGTACTGGGCCCGCGCCACATTCAGCAGGGAAATGTTCTTTTTGATCTTGCTCTCATACAGGGCGCGAAAGACCTTTTCCGATTTCACCGGGTCGCAGCACTGGTTGAGGACCTGGCTCAGCATGTGGTACTGGTAGGTCCGTCCGATGTAGAACAGGTAGTTGAGGATCACCATGAACACCGCGCTGAAGGCGGCGTTAATCAGGGTCATCTTTTGGGTAAGCACCGCGACGGCGATTCCGATCAGCACAACGACCGTCAGCGCGTGAAGAATCCAGAAGACGAGGACATTTTTTCGATAAGCCGCGACGATGGCATCTGCTTTCATGGGCTTAAAGTTCGTCTTTTTGGTAAACATATAAAATCAGCACCTCCGCAGATATTTTGAAGCGTAGTACCTATTGTAACATGTTTGCCGTGGAAAAGCAAGACGGCTGGAGAAAGCAGATCGGTCAAATTTCGCTGAAATTCGCCTAAAGTTTCGGTAATCCCCCGGTTTGGAGGGAACCCGCGTTTGCGCACAGCTTTTCAAAGCCGGAAAGCAAACGCCCGCCGTCATTTGAGCGGCGGGCGCTGTTTGTCTGGCTGTCAGCGGGCCGGGACGTTTTCCCGGGCGGCGGTCAGCCGCCGGATCTCCCTGGCGGGCGCGTCGATGACTTCGCCTTCCCGGATGCCGTGTTCGTCCTGCAGAATCCGGATGACCTCTTCCCACATTTCCGCGGCTTTGGAATAGTCGCCCAGAATCTCATAAATCTGCGCCATGGCAATGGCGCTGTCGGTGTAGCGGGGCTTTTCCTGAAGCTCCAGGGACCTGCGGTATAAGGGGAGCGCCTCCCGATACTGTCCGGCGTGGGCCAGGCAGTCCGCAGCCGATGCGTGGGCCAGCCAGTCGCCGGGATTGCGGCCGGTGGTTTCCCGCCAGACGGCCAGGGCTTCCTGCCGGCGGCCGCCGTGCCATTGGAGGATGCCCTCGTAAATGCCGGCCCGGACCTCCCCCAGAATTTCCCGCTTTTCGTCCAGCAGGGCCTGCGCCTCCTCCAGGCGGTTGGCCGCGGCGAGCTCCTCCAAGAGCATCAGGATTCCCCCCTGGCCGGCGGGATGTTCCTTCACAAACTGCTGGTAAAAGGCGATGCGTTTGGCGCGGTTTGCGTAATTCCAGTCCAGGATGGCACCCTGCTGGGCCATCCGCAGCAGGCTGTGGTTCCATTTGTATTCCGGCTCCAGCCGCAGCGCCTCTTTGGCCCAGTATTCGGCCCGGATGCGGCAGCCGTCCGCCATGTGGTTGTAAAGCTCCGCCAGCAGCGTGCGGTAAACGCCCCGCCCGGTGTCGCGTTCCGCTTTGTCCTTCAGGTAGGATTCCGCCTGACAAAACTGCGCCTCGTCCAGAATCCGCTCCCGTTCCAGCATGTGGGAGATGCGCTCCAGGTGGGCGTCCTCGGTCAGGTCGAACAGCTCGTCGATTGTCACGCCGAAATACGCCGACAGCTTGGGCAGAAGCTGGATATCCGGCATGGTGACGCCGGTTTCCCATTTGCTGACGCATTGGGCGGTTACCATCAGCTCGTTTGCAAGCTGTTCCTGTGTTGCGGATTTTTTCAGCCGCAGTTCTCTGATTTT
>DVFM01000085.1 GCA_018713245.1 Candidatus Merdivicinus intestinavium | reverse complement strand
GCCAGCATGGAATTGACGGTGGCGGGGCGGCAGCCTTCCGCCAGGAGAGATTCCCGCCAGCGGACGGCGGCTTCCCGGGAGGCGGGAGTTCCGTCCAGCCAGGCGGCAAAACGCCGCAGGTCCCGCTGATACTTTTCCATGGTGCCGGCGCTGGCGCCGCGCTCCCGGAGAAAGCGGATAAACTGCCTGATTTTTTTCGCGTCGATTTCAAAAGGATTCAATGTGGTTCCTCCGTTCGCTGTTTTTTACTGGGATACCCCGTGAAAACCAAGGGACTGTCCGCTGCGGCGCTTTTTGTCCCAATGCCGAAAAAATCTCCGGGCTGCCGGAGTCATTCCGTCTCAAAGCAATCTTGACAATATGCAAAACCGCCTCTGCGAAGGGCAGTCCATCGCAGAGGCGGTTTTCCGCAGTCTTTCTTTTGAAGGGGCAGTTTCTTCATGTCTCCGAATTTTGCAGGAAAAATTTCAGCCCGGTGTACCGGAGGGTGCGGACGTTGTTCTCCACCATGTAAGCCACCCGGTTTTTGGACCCCACCAGCACCAGCAGCTTTTTGGCGCGGGTGACGGCGGTATAAAGAAGGTTCCGGAAATACAGCTTGTCGTATCCCCCCAGAATGGGGAGCACCACGGCGTCGTACTCGCTGCCCTGGCTCTTGTGGATGGTGACGGCATAAGCCAGCTCCAGCTCGGAGGCCATATCGAAGGTGTAGGTGCAGGCGCGGTCGTCAAAATCGATGGCAATAGCGGCGGCGGCGTGGTCAATTTCCCGGATGATGCCGATGTCGCCGTTAAAAATGCCCATCCCTTTCTCGCCGTCCTTTTCCCACTCGATGTCGTAGTTGTTGCGGGTCTGGAGGACCTTGTCTCCCTCCCGGAACAGGAAAAAATTCCCCTTCCACTCCCGCTTTCCGGGGGCGGGGGGATTGATGGCCTCCTGGAGCTTCGCGTTCAGGGCGTTGACCCCCAGCTCCCCCTTCCGCTGGGGCGCCAGGACCTGGATATCCGTCACCGGGGAAAACCCGTAGCTCTTCGGAAGCCGCCGGACGGCCAGGTCCACCACCGTCTGGAGGGCGGCGTCCGCGTTCAGGCGGCTCAGGAAAAAGAAATCCCTGTCCTTGACCGAAAGGTCCGGCATGTTTCCCTCCACAATGCGGTGGGCGTTGGTGACGATGAGGCTTTCCGCCGCCTGGCGGAACACCTGCTTGAGCTCCACGGTGGGGATTTTCCCGCTGTCGATGAGGTCCCGCAGGACGTTGCCCGGCCCCACCGACGGGAGCTGGTCGGAGTCCCCCACCAGAATCAGGCGGCAGCCCATCTTAATCCCGCGCAGCAGCGACTCAAAAAGGGGCACGTCCACCATGGACATCTCGTCAATCACCACCGCGTCGGCGTCCAGGGGATGCTGTTCGTTGTGGAGGAACCGGTTCCCCGTCTCGTCGCTGAAATCCACCTCCAGAAGCCGGTGGATGGTCTTGGCGTCCCGGCCCGTGACCTCGGAAATGCGCTTGGCCGCCCGGCCGGTGGGGGCGGCGACGGCCAGCTTCAGCCCCTCCCCTTCCAGCAGCTCCATGATGGCGTTGAGGGTGGTGGTTTTGCCGGTGCCGGGGCCGCCGGTGAGGATGAGGATGCTGCGGGAAAGGGCCTGGCGGATGGCTTCCCGCTGCAGGCCCTCGTAGGAAATCCCCTTTTCCTGCTCCACTTTGTCAATCATCCGGTCCACGTTCCGGCTCTCGAAATAGCGGTTTTGAAGCATCAAGCCGATCCGCAGGGCAATGTACCGTTCCGCCCCGTACAGGTCCGGCAGAAAGAGATATTCCCGGTTTCGCCGGATGGAGAAAAGCTCCTCCTCTTCCAGCCGGGCGTCGATTTCCGCTTCCACCCGCTCCCGGGGCAGCTGCAGAAGCTGGGCGCTCCGGGCGGCGACCACCTCCCGCGAAAGGCAGGTGTGGCCGTTGCGGAGGTTGTGGCGGAGCATATGGGAAACGCCGCCGAAAACCCGCTGGGGGCTGTCCGGCGGCAGGCCCAGGGAAAGGGCCATGCGGTCGGCCTTTTCAAATTCCACCCCGATCTCCCCGCCGCAGAGGAGGTAGGGGTTTGCTTTGAGCAGGTCGGCGGCCATGGGTCCCCATTTTTTATAGACCTTGACGCTCTGGGCGGAACTGAGCCCATAGGAGGACAGGAAAATCATCACCATCCGCATCCCGAACATCTGGTTGAACTCCTGGACCAGCTCGTCCGCCTTGCGTTTGGAAATGCCCTTGACCTCGGCCAGGCGGCCGGGGGATTTCTCCAGAATCTCCAGCGTCTTTGCCCCAAAGGTTTCCACAATCCGCCCGGCCAGGGCGGGACCGATTCCCTTGACGGCGCCGGAGGCCAGATATTTCCGGATGGCGGAAACGTCGGTGGGGAGGCTGCGCTCAAAGAGGGCAGCCTTGAACTGGTAGCCGAACTTCGGGTGGCTCGCGTAGCTCCCGGTGATGGTCAGGTCCTCCCCCGGCTCCACGCCGCAAAGCTCCCCCACCACCGGGAGCAGCTCCTCGCCGGTGTCCAGCTCGATGACGGCAAATCCATTTTCCGGGTTGGCAAAGAGGACTTCCTCCACCGTCCCCCGGATCTGCACCATTTCCTGTTCCTTCATTTCACCCCACGCTTTCCAACGTCCTATTCCATCCGCCAGGGCAGCGCAGCCAGCAGCCGCGGCGGAACCAGGTAAACCCCCTCCGTCCGCGCCGCCACCTGGCGGTCGTTTTCACTGAGCCCCAGGTCCGCCAGCAGAATCCGGCACCCGGAAAAGCCGCAGCCGGAAAAGTCCGCCTTCACCCGCCGCAGCGTGTACTCCAGGTCCTCCTGGGGCTTCTCCAGCTCCAGCACCGCGAACACTTCCTCCCGCACCCCGCGGGAAACCGGCCTCCGCAGCCGCATGGCGGCCTCGGCGATGGCCCAGATAATCAGCCCGGCCAGCAGCCCTGCCCAAAAATAACTCCACATCCGGAATCCGCCCTTTCTTCATCAGATTTACCCTATCCTATGAAAAAAGGGCGGATTTGGTGCCTGTTACAGCACTTTCCGGAAAACCGTGCTGGGGTTTGATTTGCGGTAAAGATTCCGGCAGGCGGCGAAAGCGCCCGCCGCCGTCAGCACCAGCCCCATCAGCAGCTCGGTGATAAAGCTGCCCAGGACCTCCGGATACAGGGCGAGGGCCGTCGGCACCGCCAGGAAGCAGTCCAGGAAGCCGAAGCCCTCCGGCCCAAAGACGTCCAGCAGCGCCCAGGCGTAGCAGAGCATCATGGCAAACACCAGCATCACCAGCGATACAGCCGTCCCCACGGCGACGCCCTTCTTATCCAGCCGGCCCCCCAGCAGCGAGTAGCCTTTGAAGGCGCCGTAGGCCATCACCAGCCCGCAGACGGCCGCCAGATATCCCACCCGGTAGATGAGCAGCCAGAGGATCACGCCCGGCAGCGCGCCGATCACCGCCCCCAGAATCCCTTTGGGGATGCTGCTTGCCTTCGCTTTCCGCTCCGCGGCGGAATGGGCCAGCGCTTCGGCGCATTCGCCGGCGCACTTTTCGCAGAACGCGGCCATTCCCTCCCCGCACTGGCAAAGGGAGACGGGCTCCGTGCTGCCGCAGTGGATGCAGCAGGGAACCATCCGGTTTTCGGCCAGATACCGGGACAGCGCCCCCAGCAGGCCGCCCACCAGCTTCAGCTTCTTGCCGTAGCCGCAGCGGGCGGTGGCAATCCGGAAGCCGTGCTCCATTTGATTGACGGTAAACTGCCCGGAAAACTCCGGCAGCTCCATGCGCAGGGCGTCCTCCAGCACCCGGGAGGGGGCTGTTTCCCCCGGCGCCGCCGCCACCTCCAGCGAAAGCTGGTATTGGGGCGTTTCATAGATGGAAATGGGGAAATCCCCCACCTTTCCGCAGATGAAATTGCTTTCCGGAAGCGCCAGCATTCCCAGCGCCTGCGCAAGTTTTTTCCCTTGGCTGCTCAGCATTGCTTCTCACCTCGTGTTCATGTATTTTTTGTAAAAACTGTTTTTCCCTCATTGCAGAGAGGGGCCCGGTGAAGGGCGACGGGCCTTTTGCGCGTTCTCTGTTACAGGGCGGCCTTCAGCGCTTCGGCGCGGTCGGTCTTTTCCCACGGCACATTCAGGTCCTCCCGGCCCATGTGGCCGTAGGAGGCAAGCTGGCGGTAGATGGGCCGGCGCAGATCCAGCGCCTTGATGATGGCGGTGGGGCGCAGGTCGAATACCTTCTCCACGGCGGCAGAAATCTGCTCATCCGGGACAATACCGGTGCCAAAGGTGTCCACCAGGATGGAAACCGGGTGCGCCACGCCGATGGCGTAGGCGAGCTCAATCTCGCACTTCTTGGCAAGGCCGGCCGCGACGACGTTTTTCGCGACCCAACGGGCGGCGTAAGCGGCGGAGCGGTCCACTTTGGTGGGGTCCTTGCCGGAGAAAGCGCCGCCGCCGTGGCGGGCGTAGCCGCCGTAGGTGTCCACAATGATTTTCCGGCCGGTGAGGCCGCTGTCGCCGGCGGGGCCGCCGATGACAAAGCGCCCGGTGGGATTGATGTAGTATTTGGTGTCAGCGTCCAGCAGAGAAGCCGGGACGACAGGCTTCACCACCTGCTCGATGATGTCCGCGCGGATCTGCTCCAGGGTCACGTCGTCGGCGTGCTGGGCGGAGACAACCACCGTATCCACCCGCACCGGGACGCCGTCGTCGTACTCCACCGTTACCTGGGTCTTTCCGTCGGGACGGAGGTAAGGAAGCGTGCCGTTTTTGCGGACCTCGGTGAGGCGGCGGGCCAGCTTGTGGGCCAGGGAAATGGGCATGGGCATCAGTTCGGGGGTTTCGTCGCAGGCGTAGCCGAACATCA
>DVFM01000084.1 GCA_018713245.1 Candidatus Merdivicinus intestinavium | reverse complement strand
CTGGACAACGGGGAACCGGCGGAATTTGTCCCCGGAGAGGGCGGCTTTACCGTCTCCATCCCTGCCGGACGCCGCATGAGCGCGCCGCCCATCGCCATGGTTTTCAAAATCGTATAAGTTCTCCCCAAATGAAAAACGGAGCGCCCGCGGAAAGGATTTCCCCTTCCGCGGGCGCTTTTTGTGCGGCAAACGGATCAATTGTCCTTGTTCCAGCTCCGGATGCGGGCTTTCATCCCCTCAATGTCCAGAATGCCGTAGGCAAAGCCCTTTTTCACCAGCTCCTCCGGCAGATACTCGTCGTATTTCTCAAACAGCGGCACTTCGCCGGGATAAACCAGCTCCATGGGGTCCAGCGGCTGACGCTCCATTTCCGCCAGCACCCGGAAAAATTCCTCCGGCCCCGCCTTCATCTTGAACTGGATGAAATACGGCCGGGAGGAATCCAGCGCCGAAAGCCCCAGCTGCGGCGCGCATTTGAGCTTCAAAAAACGCTCCAGCGCCAGAAATGCGTAGCTCCCCAGCCAGGGGAACAGGCACCACATCTCCCCGCCCAGACAGATGAGCGGTTCCCGGGTCAGGCCGGAATTGGCCGCGGTGTGGCGGGCGTGCAGCAGGCGCGCCGCGGCGTTTTTCATCAGGTAGGGGTAGCTTTTTTCCTCGTCCAGCACCCGGCGCATCCGCTCCAGAACCCTGGTGTGGATATCCCCGGGGCATTCGCCGAAATAGGCGGGGACCTTCCCCTTCACCTGCTCGCAGTAGACCAGATGCCGCTTGTGGTCCACCTCTTCCACCACCCAGACATGCCCCGCAAGGGCGATTTTCTCCCCTGCCGGCGGCGGCATGACGATGGTCCCCAGCTCCTGGGAGCCGCAGCGCACGGTGTATTCCTCATTCTCCTGGAACACCGCATAGAATTTGTAGGAGTTTGTCACCCGCTCCCCTGCCAGCCCCACAATGAGACCGCCGCCCTCCGTCCGCTCAATGTGGCCGGTTTCCAGCAGGCGGCGGAGCATGACCCGGAAATCCTCCTTGGAAATGCGGTGGAAAATGCTCAGCGTGAGGATGCGGGAAGCCAGCGCCGCCGGCGTCATTTCCCCGCAGGAGGCGAGGGTGCTCATGGTCTGGTGGTACAGCAGGCTGAAAGGGAGCCGGTCCAGCTTGGGCGGCTCCACCCAGCGCTCCTCCAGGTAAAGCTGGACCAGGGCGATTCCCTGAATCAGCTTCCAGGGGACGGTGGTGGGCAGCATGGCTCGGGGTTCCGGCTGCTCCTCCCGCATGACAAACCACATCTCCGGCGGCAATCCCCGCCGCCCTGTGCGGCCCATCCGCTGAAGGAAGGAGGAGACGGTAAAGGGCGCGTCAATCTGAAAAGCCCGCTCCAGCCGCCCGATGTCGATGCCCAGTTCCAGGGTGGCGGTGGTGACGGTGGTAAGGCACTGTTCCTCGTCCTTCATGGCCATTTCCGCGGTTTCCCGGTAGGAGGCGGAAAGGTTGCCGTGGTGGATCAGGAAACGGTCCGGCTCGTGCCGCGCCTCGCAGTACTGGCGCAGGGTGGTGGTGACCGCTTCGCACTCCTCCCGGGAATTGGAAAAGATGAGGCATTTCTTCCCCCGGGTATGCTCAAAAATATAACCGATGCCGGGGTCTGCGTTGGCAGGGGCGGTGTCCGTAGCCGCTTCCAGCACCGGCAGGGCCGATTCCTGCCGGTCCGCCCCCTCCTCCTGGGGACCCTGGACGTAAAAATGCTCCATGGACAGCCGCCAGCGGGTCCCTTTGGCTTCAATTTTCGGAATGATCGTCCTCCGGCCGGTGCCGGACGCCAGAAACCGCCCCGTTCCCTCCAGGTCGCCGATGGTGGCGGAAAGGCCGATGCGGCGGGGGTCCACCCCAGCCAGCCGGGAAAGGCGCTCGATGAGGCAGAGGGTCTGGCCGCCCCGGTCGCCCCGCATCAGGGAGTGGACCTCGTCGATGACGATAAAGCGCAGGTCCCCGAACAGCCGGGAAATGGCGGCGTGTTTGTGAAGGAGCAGCGCCTCCAGAGATTCCGGCGTAATCTGAAGGATGCCGGAGGGGTGCTTCAGGAGCTTCGACTTGTGGGACTGGGCCACGTCGCCGTGCCAGTGCCAGACCGGGATGCCCGCTTCGGCGCAGAGGTCATTGAGCCGCAGAAACTGGTCGTTGATGAGCGCCTTCAGCGGCCCGATATAAATGGCCCCCACCGACTGGGGCGGGTCCTCGGAAAAGAGGGTGAGGATGGGGAAAAAAGCAGCCTCGGTCTTGCCGGACGCGGTGGACGCCGACAAAAGGACGTGGCAGTCGGTGTTGAAAATGGCGTCCCCCGCCGCCACCTGGACAGCCCGCAGGGATTCCCAGTTGTTCCGGTAGATAAAATCCTGCACAAAGGGCGCGTAACGGTCAAACACGTTCATCAAAGCCCACCGCCTTTATATTTCAAATTCCGCGAATTCGCCGTCCTCGTCCGCCTGCTCCCCGCCGGCCTGGGATTTGGCGTACTGGAAGCCCTCCGACTGCAAAAGCTCCGCCACATCGGTGCCGGGGTTCTGGAATACAATGTCCAGCAGCTCGATAAAATCCCGGATCACTTCCCGGGGGGTGATGTTGGCGTCCGCACCGATGCGACCGAACTCAATCTGAATAAACCGGACCATATCCTCCTGGGTGAGGGTCTGGGCATAGCCGAACAGCCCCGCGTGGATGTCCGCCAGCTTTTCAATGAGCACCAGCATCTCCTCGTAGGTCAGCGGGGCCAGCCGGATCACCGGCGCCAGCATATCCCGTGCGCCGTCCCGGGCAAAGCGCCCCTCCGCCAGCCGGGAGCGGAGCGCCTCGTAGCTGTAAACGCCCCGCCGGGTGTCCTCGATGCACTGGGGCGTGCCGCTCATGATGATGCCCAGATAGGACGCTTTTCCCTGGAGGGTATCGTTATACATGGTGAGTATTTTTTCGTAATTATACTGGCGGGTGATGCTGTTGGGGATTTTATAGATGTTGACCAGCTCGTCGATGAGGATCAGCATGCCGCTGTAGCCCGCTTTCTGGAGAAATGCGGCGAAGAGCTTGATATACTCGTACCAGTCATCGTCGGTGATGATGATATTGACGCCCAGCTCCGCCCGCGCCTCCGTTTTGGTGGCGTACTCCCCGCGGAACCATTTGACCACCTTCGCCTTGCTCTCGTCGTCGCCGTCCAGGTAGGAGCGGTAGTAAATGGTGAGCAGCCGCGCAAAATCAAAGCCGTGGACCATCTCATTGAGGGCGTTGACCACCTCGAAAATGCGCTTTTCCACCAGCTTCCCGAAGGCAGGGTCCTGGATATCCAGGCCGCTTTCCGCCGCGGTTTCGCTCTGCACGCCGCTGATCCAGCGGTCCAGGATGAGGGTCAGCGCGCCGCCTTCGGGGCGGGTTTTGGTGGAAAGATTGCGGATAAGCTCCTTGTAGGTGGCAAGCCCCTGCCCCTTGGTGCCCTGAAGCCGCCGTTCCGGCGAAAGGTCGGCGTCCGCCACCACGAAATTGCGGTCCATGACGTAATTGCGGATGGTCTGGAGCAGGAAGCTCTTGCCGCTGCCGTATTTGCCCACGATGAAGCGGAAGGAAGCCCCGCCGTCGGCGATAATCTCCACATCGTGCAGAAGGGCGTTGATTTCCGTTTCCCTTCCCACGGTGATATAGGGCAGGCCCACCCGCGGCACCACGCCGCCTTTCAGGGAATTGATGACGGTGTTCGCGATTCTTTTCGGTATCTTCATCTTGAAACGATTCCTTTCAGTTCCTCAATATAATCCTCGATGAGCGCCGGCTCCCCGCCGCTGAAATCAATCACCGTGTCGCCGAAGCGGTCAAACAGCTTTTCGTTGACCGAATCCGCCAGCACCGACAGCAGCACGCCCTTCTCCGGCGCATAGTCCCGCCCATCCAGCAGGCATTGCAGAAAGCGGCGCTCCTCCCCGGTGAGCCCCGCGTCCCCGCCCGGAGCGGGTTCCTCCGCCGGAACCGGTTCCGGTGCGGGCGCAGGCGGCAGGGGCGGTTCTTCCCGGAGCTCCTCCTCGGTCAGAAGCCGGTCCCGGGTCTGGTCTGCCGCCCGCCGGATGCCCTGGAGCCGGGAGAAATCCAGCTCGATTCTGGGCGCGGCGCTGCGGCGCTTCTCCTCCAGGTAGGCGTCCAGTTCCCGGTCCAGGATGCTCTGCATATACTTGGGGAGCGCTTCCGGCTTCAGGGGGTGGCCGAAGCCGCTTTTTTCCCGCAGGGCGCAGTCCACCGCCCGCAGCAGGCTCCCCAGCTCCCGGCTCTTTTCCAGCCTGCCCAGAATCCCGGTCCGGGTCCATTGCCCGTTTTTGCAGGCAAAGCGGCTCAGGCTGCCGGTCCGGTACTCGTAATCCGCATATTTCCGGTTGTCGTAAAAGACGGCGGACTGGAACATCAGATAGGGCACGGAAGCGACCCGCCCGAACAGCTTCTCGCAGTACCCGGCCTTGCGGTTTTTGGCGTAGTATTCCGACACCCGCAGGAACACGCGGCAGGCAGCCTCCCGGAAATCCTCCGGATTTTCCCGGTAAAACCGCGATTTTTCCGGCGCATAGGAGGAAAGCTCCGCCAGCGCCCGGAAAAGTTCCTCCCGGCTGCGCCCCTCGCCTTCCCGGAGGACCATCAGCGCATCCTCCGGCGACGGGCCGGCAATCTCCTCCAGCAGCGCCCGGTCCAGGCCGTAGTATACCACATAATCGGCGAGCCAGCGCTTCATGTACCGGTCCAGGTGCGGCTCATATTCCCGGTAGGAATTCCAGAAGCGCCGCAGCGTGTCCAGCCCCTCCTCCGGGGAATCCACGCCGATTTGATTGATAAGCTCGTAGATATAGACAAAGGCAAAGGACAGGGAGGTTTCCTCCACAACGCCCCGCCGCACCTTGGTCCGCCAGGAAAAATACCCCCGCAGCTGCATGTCGTTCATGGACTGATAGGTGGGGAAATAGCGGATATATTCGCCGCGGTAGTCGTAATCGTCCTCGAAATCCTCCATGAATTTCCCCTGCTTCCAGAACAGCCACTCTTCCGGGCGGCGGTAAGCCTCGGGGGAGGAGGCGAGCTTCCGCATGGCCCGGTACTGCTCCGGCAGAAACCGGTTCAGCTGGGCCGCCGTTTTGAGGATCGGTTCGTCCCGGTACACCTTTTCCGTCCCGTCCTCCCGCCGTTCGTCCCGCCCGGAGGGGGCGACGGACCGTTCCCGGATGTCGGCCAGGATGCGCTGAATCAGACTTTCCACATCGAACATGCCACCACCGCCTTTTCGTTATAAAACCATTATAACAAGCCCGGCTCCGCAATGCAAGACGGAGCGGGCAATTTTCCGAACAATTGTGCGATTTTCTCCCCTTTCGGTAACTTTCTCAAAAATTTTGCTCTGATATGTAAAGAATTGGGTATTGCAAAACATTGCGCCGTCCGTTATACTAAAGGCATCGCGGACAAATGTCCAACGGAAAGGAGCTTCCCTTATGACCAGCAAAGAAAACTATCTGCGGGCGGTGCGGTTTGAACGGCCGGATTATATCCCCATGGCCTTCGCCGTCAACCCCGCCTGTTACGCCGCCTATCCCCAGGAGGAGATTTTTGAGCTTTTGGAGAGCCACCCCCTGCTGTTCCCGGACTACAAAAGGCCGGAGCTCCCCTACACGCCCGAATATGCTTCGGTAGCGCGGAAGGACGAACCCTATCGGGACGATTTCGGCTGCGTCTGGACCACAACAATGGACGGCATCACCGGCACCGTAACGGGGCATCCCCTTGCGAACTGGGCGGACTTTGACGGATACGTCCCGCCGGACCCGGACCGCTGCACCGGCATCGGTCCCATCGACTGGGAGCAGGTAAAGCGGGACATCGCCGCTTCCCCCGACGCGCTGCACATGGGCGGGCTGCGCCACGGCCACACCTTCCTGCAGCTGTGCGACCTTCGGGGCTATCAGAACCTGATGTTCGACATGGCGGACGAAGAGCCCCGCCTCTGGAAGCTCATTGAGATGGTGGAAAACTTCAACATGGGCATCATCCGGCATTACCTGGACTGCGGCGCGGAAGTCATGACCTATGCGGAGGACCTGGGGATGCAGGTGGGGCCCATGCTCTCCCCGGACCACTTCCGGAAATACATCAAGCCCAGCTATCAGCGGCTGATGCGCCCGGCCCGGGAAGCGGGACTGCCCATCCACATGCACTCCGACGGGGACATCCGGACGCTGGCGGACGACCTCATCGACGGCGGCGTGGATATCCTAAACCTTCAGGACCTTGTCAACGGCATCGACT
Source organism: Candidatus Merdivicinus intestinavium (assembly GCA_018713245.1). Lineage (GTDB taxonomy): Bacteria > Bacillota > Clostridia > Oscillospirales > Ruminococcaceae > Merdivicinus > Merdivicinus intestinavium. The sequence goes on along the minus strand of DVFM01000084.1, from coordinate 17,285 downwards.
GGATCGCGGACCGGTTCCGCGGAAAGGTCTGCATCGACCTGGACATCGACCGGCAGAGCGTCACCCGGTTCGGCACCCCCGCGGATATTGACGCCCTCATCCGGGAAGAAGTCTCCTCCATCGGCGTAAAGGAAGGCGGCCTCACCATGATTTACGGCTGGTATCCCGGCATCCCGCTGGAGAACGCCCGCGCCCTCATGGACGCCATGGAGCGCTATATGGGATATTTCCGATAAGGCCTGCATAAGCGCACGGTCCGCCGCCCATACTAGAGTGTGTTTGAAAACCGTCAAACCGGCGGCCGGAAAAGCATAAACGAAACTTTTCCGGCCGGGTTTGACTGAAAAATGCCCGCTTTAGAGGAAGAAAATGCTGTAACAGGTGCGTTTTTCGCCCTTTTGCCAAATAGCCGGGGTTTTCAAACAGATTCTAAGGACATCAACAAAAAGAGGAGGTCCGCCGTATGGAGCAGAAGCACCGCATCCGCATCACGCCCCGGGACCGGGTGTTCCAGGCGTGGGAGGATTCCATGGAGCTTGTCCGCAACTATGAAAGCTATGCCAAGGAAATCCGGGAGGAACCGGTTTCCGGCATGTTCCGGCAGTTCGCCGAGGACGAAGGGCAGCACGCCGCCAGGCTGCTGGAAACCCTTCACCAATACGAAAACGGCGCCGGGAACGCGCCGCATCAGGAACACTGAAAAGGGACGCCCCCTCACACGGGGCGTCCCTTCCGTTTTGCAATGGGAAATTGCGGGGGCAAATCAGTGCCGGTGGCGGATAAGGCCCACCGCTTTGCCGATTTCCATGACCACAAGGGGCGCCAGAATGAGCCCCAGGCCCGCCAGGTAGAGCCAGCCGGGCAGCAGCACCAGGCCGAAGGCGATGCGCACCGGGGTAAACAGAACCAGGCACACCAGAAGCAGGGAAGCAAGGCAGGCCCAGTTCAGCTTATGGTTGGAGAAGGGCCCGATTTTAAAGAGGGAGTGGCCGGAACGCATGTTGTACGCCTGGACCAGCTGGCAGAGCGACAGCACCATAAACGCCATGGTCTGCCCGCCTTCCAGCATGCCGGTGACGCGCTCGCCCAGGACAAAGCCGATGAGGGTGAGGATGGCAAACATGCATCCCTGGAGCACTACCTGCACGCCCAATCCGTGGGCAAAAATGCCTTCCTTTTTGGGACGGGGCTTCTGGTCCATAATGTCGTCCTCCACGGCCTCCATGCCCAGGGCAATGGCCGGCAGGGAGTCGGTAACCAGGTTGATCCACAAAAGCTGCATGGATAAAAGCGGGGATTTGTGCCACAAAAGCATGGCTGCAAAGACGGTGATAACCTCGCCGATGTTGGTGCCCAGCAGGAAGCCGACCACCTTTTTGATGTTGGCGTAGATGCCGCGGCCTTCCCGGACGGCGTCCACGATGGTGGCGAAGTTGTCGTCGGTTAAGGTCATGTCCGCCGCGCCCTTAGCTACGTCGGTGCCGGTGATGCCCATGGCGCAGCCGATGTCGGCGGCTTTCAGGGCGGGGGCGTCGTTGACGCCGTCGCCGGTCATGGAGACCACCTGGTCCTTGCGCTGCCAGGCTTTGACGATGCGGATCTTGTTTTCAGGGGAAACGCGGGCATAAACCGAGATGCCTTCCACCTCTTTGTCCAGCTGCTCCTCGGTCATGGCGTCCAGCTCCGCGCCGGTGATGGCCTTGTCCCCATCCTCCAGGATGCCCAGTTCTTTCGCAATGGCGGAGGCGGTGACGACATGGTCGCCGGTAATCATCACCGGCTTGATGCCGGCCCGGCGGCAGACAGCCACGGCGGCTTTAGCTTCGGGACGCGGCGGGTCGATCATGCCCACCAGGCCCATCAGGGTCAGGCCGTTTTCCATCTCCTCCGGTGTGGGATTGGCCGGAACCTGGTCCGGGTCCATTTCCTTGTATCCCACGGCCAGTACGCGCAGCGCATTCTGGCTCATTTCGTCGTTTATCCGCCGGGCGGTTTCGATATCGCCCTTGACGCAGCGGGAGGCCATGACGTCAAATGCGCCCTTGACGATGACGACGGCCTTTTCGCCCATGCGGTTGACGGTGGTCATGAGCTTCCGGTCGGAGTCAAAGGGAATTTCCGCCATGCGGGGGGATTCCTGATTCAGGGCATCTTTCTCCATCCCGTTTTTCCGGGCGGCGGCGATGATGGAGGTTTCGGTGGGGTCGCCGATGTGCTGTTCCTTGCCGTCCGCACCGATTGCCACGGAACCGTCGCAGCAGAGGGTGCCGTAGCGCAGAAGCTCCCGCACCCCTTCGGAATTGGCGGAGCCGATTTCTTCCGTCTCCCCGGCGCCGTCCAAATAGGCTTTGACCAGGGTCATGCGGTTCTGGGTCAGGGTGCCGGTTTTATCCGAGCAGATGACCGAGGCGCTGCCCAGGGTTTCCACGGCGGGCAGCCGCCGGATCAAAGCGTTTTTCTTGACCATCCGCTGGACGCCGATGGCCAAAACGATGGTGACGATGGCGGGCAGGCCCTCCGGGATGGCGGAAACGGCCAGAGACACCGCTGTCATAAAGATTTCCAGGGGCGGAATGCCGTTGACGAGGCCCACCACAAAAATGATGGCGCAGGCGGCCAGCGCCACGATGCCCAGATACTTGCCCAGCTGGGCCAGTTTTTTCTGCAAAGGCGTCTGGCCGTCGTCCTCCCCTTCCAGGAGGCCTGCAATCTTGCCCATCTCCGTATCCATACCGGTGGCGGTTACAACCGCCTCGGCGGTGCCGTAGGTGATGCTGCATCCGGAAAAGACCATGTTGGTGCGGTCGCCCAAAGGAGCTTTTTCCTCCACTTCGGCGTCCGCGTCCTTTTCCGAGGGGACCGATTCGCCGGTCAGGGCGGACTCTTCGCTCTTTAAGCTGACGCTCTTCAGAAGCCGGGCGTCGGCGGGGATAAAGTCGCCCGCTTCCAGGCGGATAATGTCGCCGGGGACCAGGTCGGCCGCGTCAATGACGGACTCCTTGCCGTCCCGGATAACCCGGGCGTGGGGTGCGGACATGCTTTTCAGCGCATCCAGCGCCTTCTCCGCCTTGCTCTCCTGGACCATACCCATAATGGCGTTGAGCACCACGATGAGCAGAATCAGGGCGGGCTCGAAAAATTCCATGGGTTCGCCTTCCACGCAGGCGATGACAAAGGACACTGCGGCGGCAGCCAGCAGGATCAGGATCATGGCGTCCTTAAACTGGTCGAAAAAGCGCTGCAGGTTGGTTTTCCGTTTCTTTTCCTTCAAACGGTTGGGGCCGTACTGCCGGAGGCGCTCCTCCGCATCTTTCTGCGTCAGGCCCGTTTCCCGGGCAGTACGCAGCTGCGCAAGAAGCGCAGGCCGTGATTCGCTGTGGGGTGTCAATCAAATTCCTCCTTAAAATATCGGGATTTGTTCTTATTATACCATCCCGCGGGGAAAAAAGCACTAACCAAAATATCATTTTGTCCCACTTTTTCCCATCCGGCCGATTTTGTCGCTTTTTTGGACAGATTCCCGGATTTGTCCAAAAAAATGCCGGCGAAATGCGCCCGCCCGGTTGAAGGCGGCGCGTTTCCATGGTACAATAGAAGAAATTGCTGAGAAGGATGTGGTGCCTCCTGGCCGATTCCAATATTACCAAGCGGGCGCTGGCCTCAGCTTTGAAGGAGCTGATGGAAACCGAGCCGTTTGAAAAAATCAGCATTGGCGAAATCTGCGAAAAATGCGAGATGAACCGGAAAAGCTTTTACTACCATTTCCGGGATAAATACGATCTGGTAAACTGGATCTGCGAAACGGAATTTATCGCCGCCGCCCGGCGGAAGGAATATGCCTCCGGCTGGGAGCTTGCGGAGGAGCTGTGCGCCTATCTTTACGATAACCGCAGCTTTTACCGCAAAACCCTGCGCATCGACGGGCAGAATTCCTTCTCGGATTATTTCCGCCAGGTGGTCGCCCTTATTTTGTCCGACCAGATGAAGGAGATTCTGGGAGAAACGGATCCGCCGGACTTTTTTGTGGACTTTTACACCGATGCCTTAATCTGCGCCGTCAAACGCTGGCTGACGGAAAAGGACCGCCTTCCCCCCGGCGAATTCGCAGGCCTGCTGAAAAAATGCCTGCGGATGCTTCCCCCCGAAACCCAGGACCGGATAAGCTGACAGCGCGCCATCCCGAAAAGGGCCGCGGACTTTCAAAGGTCCGCGGCCCTTTCGCCGTGCTGACTGACAAAAGTCAGTGGAATTCGGGAATCCAGCCCTTGTGCGCCTCAATGAGGTCGTCGCACATGGCCTTGATGTCGTCCATGGAAAGCTCGGAGGCGGTGTGGGGGTCCAGCATGGCCGCCATATAAATGTACTCTTTCTTCAGCGTCACCGCCGCCTCAATGGTGAGGAGCTGCACATTGATGTTGGTGCGGTTGATGGCCGCGCACTGCTCGGGGAGGTCGCCCACAAAGCAGGGGTTCAGGCCGTTGCGGTCCACCATCACCGGCACTTCCACGCAGGCGTTCTGGGGAAGGTTGGTGATGAGGCCGGTGTTCAGCACGTTGCCGTGGATGCGGTAGGGCTGGTCGTGCATCACCGCGTTGATGATGTAGGAAGCAAACTCGTGGGTCTTTTTGTGCTCGATGTGGGAGTCCTTGAGGAGGCTGTCCCGCATCTCGTTCCAGCCGTTGATCTGGTTGACGCAGCGGCGGGGATACTCGTCCAGGGGGATTTTATACCGGTCGATGAGCTCCGGATATTTCTCCTTGATAAACCAGGGGGTGTATTCGGAGGTGTGTTCGCTGGACTCGGTGATGTAATAGCCGAACTCCTGCATCATTTTCAGGCGCACCAGGTCGTTGCCTTCCTTGTTGTAATCGGGGGAGGCGGCGCGGCGCTTGATTTCGGGGTACAGGTCGTTGCCCTGGAGGTCCTCGATCTTCAAAAGCCAGGCCTGATGGTTGATGCCGGCGATTTCCCAGCGGCACTTGTCCGCATATTCGTCCATCCCCAGGGTCTTTAAAAGCCCGCTGGCGCAGCCCTGAACGGAGTGGCACAGGCCCACCGTTTTGATGTTGGTAAAACGTTGCATGTAGCCGGAGAGCATGGCCATGGGGTTGGTGTAATTCAAAAACAGGGCGTTGGGGCACCAGCGCTCCATATCGTCGGCGTAGCTTTTCATCACCGGGATGGTGCGCAGGGTGCGGAAGATGCCGCCGATTCCCAGGGTGTCGGCGATGGTCTGGCGCAGGCCGTATTTCTTGGGAATCTCAAAATCGATGATGGTGCAGGGGTCGTATCCGCCCACCTGGATGGCGTTGACGACGAAATCCGCGCCGCGGAAAGCGGTCTCCCGGTCCAGGGTCTGGGTGATATGGGCCCTGCCGTTGGCGGTTTTGTTGATGTTGGTGAGGATCTGGTAGGACTCGTCCAGCCGCTTGGGGTCGATGTCAAAAAGGCAGACGTCAAAATCCCCCAGCTCCGGGGTAAGGATGCAGTCGCCGATGACGTTGCGGGCGAAAACGGTGCTGCCCGCGCCGATAAAGGTAATTTTCATAGAATTCACGCTCCTGTCGCTCTTAAATGCATGAGGTTTGCATGACTCTATCATATCGGAAACCGCCTGCTTTTACCAGTGGCAAATGTTGCAGATCGTTGGTAAAATGTTGCATATTTCCCTATTTTGCCGGGCAGAGCGCTTCCAGCTCCTCCGAAGAAACCGTTTTCCAGGTTTCGCCCGCCAGGGTGCGGAAGGAAAGGAGGTTTTCCGCGCCGTCCTCCCAGATGAGATAGCCCCGGGGGCTCCCTTCTTTGGGGATGGAGACGGAACCGGGATTCAGGTACAGAAAATCCCCGAAAGCCTCGCATTTGGGCACATGGGTGTGGCCGTTCAGCAGGATGTCCCCTTTTTTCAGGGGCGGCGGGGTCTGGGAATTGTAGTGATGGCCGTGGGTGGCGTAAACCAGCCGCCCTCCCAGCCAGAACACCGCATAGTCCGCCAGGACGGGGAAGCTGAGGACCATCTGGTCCACCTCGGTGTCGCAGTTGCCCCGGACGCAGAAAAGCTCCTCCCGCACTTCGTTGAGCATGGCCAGCACTTCCTTGGGGGCGTAGCGGTCGGGGAGGTCGTTGCGGGGACCGTGGTAGAGGATGTCCCCCAGCAAAAGCAGGCGTTCCGCCCCTTCCCGCTCATATGCCTCCAGCATCTGGCGGCAGTAAAGGGCGGAGCCGTGGATGTCGGACGCGATCATCAGTTTCATAAAAATTCCAGCCTTTCGTTTCAGTCTGCTTTCATTATAAAGGAATCCGAAACGGCTGTCAACGAAAAAGCCAAAAGGGCCGGTGCGGATTTGTGGAAAATACCGCTTTTTCTGTCCCCGGCCCTTTGCTATAATGAAAATGCTGAGAAAATCATTTACAGAAATGACTCCACCACATAAAAGGTTTTGCTGTTTTCATCCACCAGCAGATAAAACCGGTCGCGTTTGTCATGCTCCCTGCCGTAAACGGCAGCGAACCTTGTGATGCTGTCAAAATCCGGCTGTTCCGTTTGGGGGACTTCCAGCTCCTCCAGAAGCTCCCGGACGCTCACCATCGGAACACCCTTTCCGCTTTCCGACAAATCGAGCCCCTCAAACTCCATCCGGTCCTCATAGGCAAAGACATGGTAGCGGATTCCCTCCGCAGTTCCTTCGTCTTTGCTGTAGAGGCAGGTGTTTTTCCCCACGATATCCACATGCCAATTCAGCTGGATGGTGTCTGTATAGGGCTGAAGGACGGTATTTTTTGCAATCCACCAAAGAACTCCCACGATGATGAGAGCCTGAAGCAAAAATACCAGCAGCGCTAGGAGCATCCGCGCCTTTTTCCGGGAAACCAGCGGCTTTTTCATGCCATTCACCTCCATTTGCAGGGCGGGCTGTTTGAGAATAGGATAGCACACAGAGCTGTTTCCGGCAAGCATTTCCGGCTGAAAACATGCACAACAATTTTTCATACCGCGCAGCATTTCTGCTGAAAATAAAATACAGACAGGAGTTTTTGCCATGATTCGGAAAGTTTTATTCTGGGGAGATTCCATCACCGACGGCGGAAGACTGAAAGGCCGTGAGAATGAATGGGACCAGAACCATCAGATCGGCCACTGCTACGCCTACCTCATCAGCGCCCGGCTGGGCCTGGAGCACCCGGAGCGCGGCTTTTCCTTTTTCGACCGGGGCGTCAGCGGCTTTCGGGCGGGGGACCTTTACGCCCATATTCACGAGGACGCCCTGGCCCTGAATCCGGACTGCGTCAGCATCCTGATCGGGGTCAACGACTGCCTGCAAAAATTCCGGGAGGGGGTGGGCGGCGACCCTGCGTGGTTTGCACAGACCTGCCGCCTGATTCTCCGGGAGCTTCGGGAAAAGCTCCCGAACGTTTCCCTGGTGCTCTGCGAGCCCTTCAGCCTGCCGGTGGGCAGCATCGCGGAGGAGTATCCGCGCTGGGAATCCATCCTGCGCCCCCTGCAGGAGGCTGTCCCGCAGCTGGCGGAGGAATTCGGCGCGGCGTTTGTCCCACTGCAGAAGCCTTTTTCCGACGCCTGCCGCCTGCGGGAAGCGTCCTATTGGGTCTGGGACGGCATCCACCCCACCGTCAGCGGCCACGCGCTGCTGGCCCGGGAATGGATGAAGGCCGCCGGGCCGCTTCTGGACGCGGATTAACCTTCCCGCTCCGCCAAAAAGCGGCCTGTCTCCTCCTTATCCGGCAGCGCCGAAATGGAGCCTTTCCGGGAGGCCGTCAGGGCTCCTACCGCGTTGGCTGTCCGCAGAACAGCCCGCAGCTCCTCCGGCGCAAGATCCTCCGGCTCCCTGCCGGACGCCAGAAGGGCCGCCAGAAATCCGCCGGTAAAGGAATCCCCGGCCGCGGTGGTGTCCACCGCGTTCACCCGAAAGCCCGGAACCCGCAGGGGATGTTTCCCGGCAAACGCCAGCACGCCTTCCGCCCCCAGCGTTACCAGCAGCAGCCGGGGGCGGAATTCTTTCTGCAAAGCGGCGGCCGCCGCCTCCGTCTCCGCTTCCCCGGCGAGGAACTGCGCCTCCTCTTCCGAAACCTTGAGAAAATCCGCCAGGGGAAGGGCTTGCCGGACAATCCGGCGCATCTCCTCCCCGTCCGCCCAGAGGTTCGGGCGGAGGTTGGGGTCAAACACCACCGGCGTTCCCCGCCGCCGCGCTTCCCGCATCAGGAAAAAGCTGGTTTCGCGGGAGGGCCCCTCCGCCATCATCACCGAGCTGCAGAAGAAAAAACGGCTGCGGTCCAGAATACCGGCGTCCGCTTCCTCCGGGCGCAGCAGGGTGTCTGCGCCGCCGCGGCGGTAAAAGCTGAAGGAGCGCTCCCCCGTTTCGTCCAGATGGACAAAGGCCAGCGTGGTGGGGGCCTCCCGGTCCAGCAGAAGGCCGCCGGCATCGACGCCTTGATCCTCCAGCGTCTTTTTCAGCGCCCGCCCGAAGGGGTCGTCCCCCACCTTGCCGATAAAATAGGGCTTCGCGCCCATCCTTGCCGCCGCGCAGGCCATGTTGGCCGGGCCGCCGCCGGGATTGCGCTCAAAAATCGGGTTCCCCTTTTCCGAGACTCCCACCGGCGTAAAGTCGATGAGCAATTCCCCCAGCACCGCGATGTCATACTGCTTCTTTGTCATTTTCTCCGCTCCTTCCCGCCGCACCCGGTCGGCATGCCGGCAAGGCCGGTCAGCCGGACGATTTTCCATTTCTTCATCTCATTCCTCCTACAAAGGCCGAAAGCTCCGCCCAGGCTCCGGCGCTGGATTCCAGCAGAATTTCCCCCGCCAGGGAGGGCGGATTGCAGGGCCACGACCCCCAGACGGTATCATCTGCGGCCCGCAGCTCCACAACATCCTCGTCAAAGAGCAGTTCCAAACCCAACGAGCCGGTCCAGCCGGGAAGAGCCACCCGCTCCCCGCAGAAATAAAGCGCCTTTTCCGCAAGCCGGATCTCCAGCTCCATCCCCAGCGCCCGCACCCGGCCGGATGCCCCGGCGGGGAGGACAAAGCGGAGCTGAAAAGCGCGGTCCTCTTCCCAGAGGAGGGATTCCCGGCCGGAAAAATAAACTTTCCCCAGCACCCGGCGGCGGCGGTTCACTTCGCTGCATACCGGCATCCGCAGCCGCAGCCCATCCGGCGTCCGGACAAGGCGGAGCTCCATGGGAACCGACATTACGCCGGTATAGGGCTTCCCGCAGTTTGCAAGCCGCAGCCACGCCACGCTGACAATCCGGCCGCTTTCCAGCCCCGAAAAGGTCTGGGCCGCGTAGGGGATGCGCACGCCGTCGGGGCGTTTTCCGCCTGCATAGGCGTCCAGCCGCCCGGTTTCCGGCGTGAAGCGGAAGCCGTCGAAATCCCCGATGAAATAATAGCCGTCCGCCGCCCAGAACACCCACTTTTTCTCCCCCATCTCGTTGACCCGAAGGGGAAACAGGTCGGGGCACTCCCACGCCTTTTCCAGCGTCAGCCGCTGGGACATTTCCCAGTTCCGCAGGTCGCGGGAGCGGAACAGGCCGAAATCGTTCCCCTCCAGGTACAGCGCCATGATGTACGCGCCGCTTTCGGGGTGGAAGAACACCTTGGGGTCCCGGTTGCCCTCCGCCAGGAAAGGGACCGCCGTGATGCCGGTTTTCCGGAGCGCGCCGCTCCAGTCCGTTCCGGCGGGGCGGACGGCGATGCGCTGGGTGAAGGGAACGCCGGCGGACCAGTCCCCGTTCCCGCCGGCAGCGGTGTAGAAAAAGGCGGCGGCGTCTTTCCCGTATCCCAGCAGCCCCTCCCGGTCGCGGATGCCGCTGCCGGAATACATGGTGCCGGTTTCGTCGGGGCTGAGCCCCTCGTCCAGCTGGGTCCAGCGGAGAAGATCGGCGCTCACCGCGTGGCCCCAGTGCATATTGCCCCACGCGGCGCCGAAGGGGTTGTGCTGGAAAAACATGTGCCAGTGTCCGTCCTGATACAGCAGGCCGTTGGGGTCGTTCATCCAGCCGGATTCCGGCGCGAAATGGAGCTGCGGGCGGCGGCAGGCGGGCGCGGGCGGGCGTTTTTCCCGAACGGAAACGGACCATCCCGCCGGGGCGTCAATCTCCGCCTTTACGGTTTCCCCCGCATGTTCGGACAGCTCCACGGCCGCCGTAAACCAGGGCTCCCCCTCCCCCGGGACCAGCACGGATTCGTAAAACAGCCGCCCTTCCCCGTCATACAGCCGCAGGCGCTTTTCTTCGCCCTCCCGGTAAACGGGGAGCCAGAGGTATTTCTTTCCCGCGCCGTCAGGAACCGGAACAGTCATCATAAGCGCCCCTCCTCTCCGGGCAGAATCACGGTTTTCCCGCGGCTGCGGCAGCGGCTGTCGGCAAACACCTCCGCCGCCCGGTCCAGCGGGACGCGGTCGGTGATGATGGCGTCTAGATTGATTCTCCCCGAATCCAGCAGGCGGATTACCCGCTCGCTCACCTGGGGATTGATAAAGGAGCCGGTGATGGTCACTTCCTTCTGGAAAATCTGTTCATAAGGCAGCAGCCGAAGCTCCGCTCCCGGTTTGGTCAGGCCGAACAGCATGACCGTCGCCCCTTTTCCGGCCAGCTCGACCGCCTGTTCCATGGTTTCCGGCTTGCCGACGCATTCGATGACGCTGTCCGCCCGGAACGCGCGCACCTCCTCCATCGCCGCGGCATCCCCGGGGTCCGCCGCTAAAAACGCCCCCAGCTGCCGGGCAAGCTCCCGCCGGCTTTCCACCGGTTCCACCACGGCAACCCGGGCCGCCCCCCGGCAGAGGGCGAGCTGGAGCATCATGAGCCCGATGGGGCCGGCGCCGATCACGACCGCCGTGCCGCCGGCTTCAATCCCCGCCCGGTCAATGCCATGCATGCAGCAGGCGACCGGCTCCACCATGGCGGCGTGCACGAAGGAAAGGCTGTCCGGGATGCGGTAGGCCGCCCGCTCCCGCACCTTGCACTGCCGGGCGAAACCGCCGTCCAGCGTGGTGCCGTAGCCAATCATCCGCTCGCAGAAATGGGGCTTCCCCCGCAGGCATTCCCGGCAGCTGCCGCAGTACAGGTTCGGGTCCACGCAGACCCGGTCGCCGGGCTTGAGCGCCCGCACCTCCGGCCCGACGGCGGAAACCACCCCAGAAAATTCGTGCCCCATCACCAGCGGGAAATGGTTGTCAAAAGCGCCCTTGTCCCCGTGGTACATGTGCAGGTCGGTGCCGCAGACGCCGCAGGCCGCCACATCCAGGACGATCTCGTCCCCCGCCGGGGCCGTCATCTCCACTTCCCGCAGCTCCAGCTGCCCTACGCCTGTCAAAACCAATGCTTTCATTCCTTGTTACCCCCTTTTATTCCGCGCCGAACTTCTGTAAGACGCTTTGAACCTTTTCCCGGCCGAGCTGCCCAACGGGCAAAAACGGCGCAGGCTCCGATTCGGCCGGCGCAAGCTCTTTCACAAGCCAGATCACATCGTGCCACGCGCCGTCTTTATACCCCGCTTTGGGCCAGCGCCCGGTGTCGGAAAACCCCAGCGCGCGGTGAAGCCCCTCGCTGCGGGGGTTTGGCGCGGTAATGCAGCGTAGGCCGCCCGGATGTTCTGGAGCGCCAAAAGCTCCAGCAGCGCCCCGTACAGCCGCTTTCCCAAGCCCCGCCCCGGATACTCCGGGGAAAGGTAGACCGAAAGCTCCGCGTCCCACCGGTATGCCTCCCGCTCCTTCAGGCGGTGGGCGTAGGCGTAGCCCGCCGCCCGGCCGCCCTCCTCCAGCACCAGCCAGGGATATTCGGACGAAATGTCCCGGATCCGCCGGCGGAATTCCTCCGCAGACGGAAGGCTGCACTCGAAGGTGACCGGCGTTTTGATATACTTTCCGTATATTTCAAGAAGATTCTCCGCATCTTCTTCTCCCGCGAACCGAATGATTGCCAAAAAAATCCCTCCTTTCCATCAGTATAGCACACTGAAAAGGAAAAGAGGAGAATTTTTCGAAAATTTTGCAGAATTTCTCAGAGAGGAAAGGCGTTTTTATGCGTTTTCACACAGCCGGGCGTCAGTCCGAAAACTCCCGGAACGCCCCCCGGAAAAACGCCAGCGCCGCGGCGGCCATGACCAGGATGCCGCATACGGGAAAGAGCAGGCGCAGGGAAACCGCGTCGGAAAGGGGCCCGAACAGCACCATGCCCAGCGGCATGGCGAAGGAGGAAGCCGCCTGGAGTACGCCGAACACACGCCCCTGGGCTTCGGGCGCCACCTTTTCCTGAATGGCAACGGTCATGGGAGTGTTATAGCAGGGGGAGGTAATGCCGATGAGGGTATTGCAGACAAGATAGGCGGGAAAAACGGGCGAAAGCCCCAGCCCCACCATCAAAAGCCCGTAAAATCCCCCGGCCAGCAGAGTGGTCCGCAGCCGCCCGGAGGACAGGCCGCCCCATGCGGCAATCAGCAGCCCGCCCAGGACCATCCCGGCGCTGTAGGTCATTTCGCCGGCCGTCAGCCGCCAGACCTCCGCGCCGAAGGTCCGCTCCACCAGCAGCGGCGTCAGAAAGGCGGAAGGGCTGATGAGAAACATGGTGAAAATCTGAAACAGGACAAGGTTCCGCAGGCCGGGTTTTCCCTTGACATAAGCAAGCCCGCTGCAAAGCCCCTTCCAGCCGGACATCCCGGCCCCCGGGGAACTCTGCCCGCCATTTTCCTCCACCCGGATGGCCGCCGTCAGGCCGATGCCCAGCGCCGCCGTCAGGATGTCCGCAAACAGCACGGTTTCCAGCGGGAAAAAGGAAAGCAGCAATCCCCCCGCCGCCGGAGACAGGAAGGTAATCAGGGAGTTCAGGGCGGACTGGACGCCGCCCAGCCGCATCAGCTTTTCCCGGGGGACAATCTGCGGCAGGAACGCCTGGGCGGCGGGGGTCTGAAGGCCTGTCCCGGCGGAGCGGACCGCCAGCACGGCAAACAGGAGCCACATGGGCCGGCTCCCCAGCAGCATGGATACAGCCAGCACCAGCGTCGCCGCCGCCACCGCCGCGTCGGCAAGCATCATGACGTTTTTCCGCTTCCAGCGGTCCGCCCATACCCCGCCGAACAGGGAAACGGCAAGCTGGGGCAGGAATCCGCAGAGCGTGGAAAGGGTGAGCATCTTCCCGGAGGAGGTGGTGAGCGTGATGTACCAGATAATTGCGTACTGGACCATGGAGGAGCCCAGCAGGGACACCCCCTGGGCAGCCAGGAACTGGGCGGCACGCCGCTGCCAGCAGCCGGATGAATCGCACATGAAAATCTTCCTTCCGATTGAAGTCAAAGCATAGCTTTTTGAATATAACATGCTTCCCGGCGTTTGTCAAGGAGACAACCCCGCCTTGACAGCCCGTGTTATAATGAAAGTGGAATAACGGGGAAGGAGGGCGGCTGATGAAGGAACTGGACGAACTGATTGCCAGCGGCTCCGCCGGCCGGCTGGGGGGCGTTTACCTGCATCTGTGCGGGTTTGAGCAGTGTGCCCCGTCCCACTCCTTCGGGCCGGCGGTCCGGGACCATACCCTGATTCACTGCGTCCTGAGCGGCAGGGGGAAATTCTACGCCGGGGGGCAGTGCCGCACCGTTTCCGCCGGGGAAGCCTTCCTCATCCTGCCCGGCGCCGTCACCACCTACACCGCCGACAGCGCCGACCCCTGGCGGTACTGCTGGGTGGGATTCAACGGTGCCGACGTGCCGGAGATTCTGCGCTGCTGCGGCCTGGGCGCCGAGCGGATGGTTTTCCCCTATGCATCCTCCCCGCAGGAAATGGAAGCCTGCGTTCGGAATATCCTGACCAGCGCGCGTCTGGGGGCCAACCCCTTCCGCACCCTTTCGCTGCTGTTTGAATTCCTGGCGCTGCTGAGCGGGGACTCCCCCTTTGAACAGCCGCCCGGCCCCAGCATTGCCGGAGCCGCCATGGATTATGTGGCGAAGAATTTTTCCTACCCCATCACGGTGGAGGACATTGCCCAGCATGTAGGGGTCAACCGCAGCCATTTGTTCCGGATCTTTAAAAAGGCTGTGGGGATGCCGCCGCAGCGGTATCTGCTGGAATATAAGCTCCAGCGCGCGGCCGAGCTGCTCAGCCGGACGGAGCTGCGGGTGGCGGAGGTGATGTATTCCTGCGGGTTCAGCGACCCGGCGAATTTTTCCAGGCTGTTCAAGCGCCGTTTCGGCGCGCCGCCGGCCGAATACCGGCAGAGCCGCCCGCCGGAGAAGCATCCTGCCGCCCCGGCGGACCAAAGCCGCTAAAGGTCGTCGGCGTCCTGCACCGGGAGTTCCTCCGGGTTTTCGGGAAGGCCGGTCCAGCTCCCCTGGGGATCGGTGGGGCTGGGGTGCTGGCGAATCATCGAGCTGACCAGCGGGGTGGGATGGACCGTGGCTTTTCTGCCGCTTTTTTTCTTCATCCTGCATTTCTCCTTTCCGGCCGGAAACGGCCTCGCTGTTAGGATACCCATGCAAAACTGCCGTCATGCGGCGCTTTCCCATTTTATCTCACAAGGAGGATTTTTCATGATTCTGACCACTACGCCTTCCGTCGAGGGGCGCGTCATCCGGGATTATCTGGGCATTGTTTTCGGAGAAACGGTCTCCGGCATCAATTTTGTCAAGGATTTCGCCGCCGGGCTGTCCAACTTTTTCGGCGGCCGTTCCCACACCTACGAGGAAGAACTCATCACGGCGCGGGAAACGGCTCTGGACGAGCTGGCGCGGCGGGCCGCCCAGATGGGAGCGGATGCCGTTGTCGGCATCGACATTGATTACGAAATGCTGGGATCGGACAACGGCATGATGATGGTGACCGTATCCGGAACCGCCGTCACGCTGCAATAACCGTCAGGATATCCAAAGCCCGGCCCGGAAGGAGGAACGCGCCTTCCGGGCCGGGCTTTTTTGCAGTTTTTCTCCTATTCCATCGGCGAGATGGATTCCAGAGGATACCGGTATTCCCCGTTTTCCCCCGCCTCCCTGCCGAACCGGTAAATCAGGGCGGCTCCGGGGAGCGGATATCCGTTTTCGTCCATTTCCGTGTTCACAATCGCCTTGACATATACGGCGTCCTCCTCCAGCTGCGTGAGCTGGTAGGTAATTTCACAGACGGGGAGGGGCGCCTTGGGGTCAAAGCTCCGGTATCCTTCCTTTCCTCCCGGAAAGGGCCATTCCGCAATGCTGTCCGGCCGGAAATCCGCGATTCCAAGCAGCATTTCCGCGGTTTCGGCAATTTCCCCGTCCGGAATCAGCGCCATTCCGTCCGCGTCCCGCTCATAGACGCGGCCTTCCCCGACGCCCCGGCGGTAGCTCTGGTCCAGCAGGAACCCGGCAAGCACCCGGTCCCGCGGGAGCTCCTGCGGGCTGGCGGCAGGCTGATGAAGGAAAGGGGCGACCCTGTCAAAATAGGCTTGAAAGCGGTCAAACTCCGGGTTCGGTTCCGCCGCGGAGGGGGCTTCCCCCTCCTCCTCTTCGGCAGGCGGCGGCGTATTCTCCCAGGCGCCCGGCGGCGCGGACCGCACGCCGGACTGTTCCGCAATCTTTTTCATTTCTTCCGCCGGGAGTTCGCCGGAAAGGGAGATCAGCAGATTTTTGTCCAGCCAGTAAAGCCGGGTGCGCCCATTCTTCTGAATCACCCACACCTTGCGCCCGTTCAGCTCTGCAACGTCCGTCCGCGCGTCCTCGGTGTCCACACTCATCACAAGGTTTCCCCGGATCTCCCGGCACATAACCCGGAGCGTGCGGCCGCCGCCCTCATAGACGGTCTCGGAAACAGGGCCCGTCCGACGGTGCTCCGTTTCCGTCATTCCCTCCGGCAGATAGCCCAGCTCCAGCACATAATGCTCGTCCTCCCCGTACCCTTCCGCGGTAAAGGAAAGCTCCGTGTGGGTGGGGAACACCTGGGAAAAGAAGCGGATCACCTGTTCCCGGAAGGCTTCCACCGTCATCAGGCCGGAAAAGGCGACGGCGGCGCAGACCAAAAGGATGGCGGCCGCCCGCCCCGCCGCGCGCAGGACCGGGGGACGGTTTTCCCTCCGGCGCTGCCTGCGGACAAGCCGCGCCATTTTCCGCTCAAACGCGGGGGAAAACGGATGTTCCGGGATGCCTTCCCGCGGGAAAGAATCGGTATACGCCTGCCATCCTTCCCGGATGATCCGGTCCGCTTCCCGGTCCGACAGCTTCATGCGCCCCGCCCCCTCTCCTCATATATGCGGATAAACTGCGCCCGCGCCCTCTGGAGGAGCTTGCGCGCATACACCTCCGTGACGGAAAGCTGCCGGGCGATTTCGGCGAAATCGTACCCGTAGCAGATGCGCTTAATCAGCACTTCCCGGTAGCGGCCGTTCATCCGGTCCAGAATTTCCACCAGGTTTTCATCGATGCCGGACATCCGATTGACGGGGTCCGGTTCCTCCTGGCCGCTCCCTTCCCTGCGTTCTTCCAGGGAAAAACAGCCCTTCCGGGCGCGGGCGCGGCAGATATCGCGGGCTTTCTGGCGCGCAATCAGGATAACCAGTCCCCTGCTCGCGTCGCTGCGGACATCTTTAAAATCCCCGATATGCCTGGCAATCTGAACCAGGGCATCCTGGGCGGCATCCTCCGCGTCGTGGCTGTTCTGCAGAATCTGCTCGGCACAATAGTAAATCAGGCTGCGGTATTCCAGATAGATCGACTCAAATTTGCTGCGATCCTCCTCATTATCAATCAGGGTCAGAAAACAAAGCATGCGGCTGCACCTCGATGCGTTCGACAGAGTCAGCAGCGTTTGGCATATGGCGCAATCCGAAGGAAAGGGCGGCAGCCGAGCCGCGCCCTTTCCTCCGGAACCGCAGACAATTTTGATTTGCAAAGGACAAAAATCGTATTCCTATCCAAACGCCCACAGGATTTCTCTCTCGTATTTTTTCCTGTCTTTACTGTATCCTAACACAAATACCGGGAAAATGCAAGCAAATGTCACCAACGGCAGCCCGGCTGCAAAATTTCCGCAAACGGCGCGCCCCCCTTTTCTTCATAGGGTATAATAATAAAAAACAGTGATCGGAGGGAACGCCTTGAATCCTTTTGAAATCGACGCGAAAAAAATCAGGCAGTTTATCCGCTTTCTCCGGGAGCGCGGCGCCAGCGCCGGCACCATGGAAAAATATCAGCGGGACCTGCGGCGTTTTGCCGCCTGGCTGGACGGAACTCCCGCCTCCCGGGAAGCCGCCGTCCGCTGGCGGGAATCTCTCCTGGCGGAAGGCTGCCGCCCCGCCACCGTCAATTCCATGCTGGC
>DVFM01000083.1 GCA_018713245.1 Candidatus Merdivicinus intestinavium | reverse complement strand
AGCTACTGGGAAAGCCACGACCAAACAGGCCGGGCAGCCATTCGACTGGACGGCGTGGAGGTGCTGCGAAGTAACTACTATGCCTATGAACAGAACTACTGGAACAGATATCAGGCCCTGCGGCGGGAGGGTGTCGGAGAGGACGACCCGAAGGCCCCCTTCCGGATGGCCCATGAAGGGACGCTGAACGACGGCTGTTTTGACAACATTTTTTTCTATGAGGCATTTCACGAATTTGACAACCAGAGCATCGAGAAAAGCCTTACCAGCGAGAATCCGCTTGTCCGTGTCTTTGCCCTTCTGGACCGCAGGCTGGGAAAGCGCCGCCTGCTTGCTTTGGAGGAATCCATGGAGCAGGAGCTGGACTGGGTGCGGGCCTTCTATGTGATCCGGATGCAGGCAGAAGGGCTGATGGAAGCGAATAACATATAGGAGGAACAACTATGTCACAGATCGCATCTTTTTATCTGCTCAAAGACGGCCAGCGGCAGGAGCTATCCGACGGCGGCTGCCCCGGCGCGGTCTATATGGCCATCTGGGACTGGTGTGAGAGTGAGCTGGATCTGGATGTCCGTTTTCCTGCTCCCCAGACGGAGGACGCCCTGGACTGCGCCCTGCTGGAGGGAGAGCTGGCAGAGGAGCTGCTGGCGGCGCTGGAGAGCCGTGACCTTCCGGCGCTGGCCGCGGAGATCGCCCCGGACTGGGACCTACCCGCCGGTGCGGTGCAAAGGGGCCTGGAAACGCTGCGCTCCCATCTGGAGCTGGCGCGGGGCGGCACCCTGCTGTATGAGATGATTTAACGGGGTTATGCCCCATAAATATTGCGAGGAAATTATGATTGAAATTAAAGGAAAATATAACGAAGCCAAAATTTTCACTGATGTGGTGGACAGCGCCTCCATTGCCCAGGTGCAGGAACTGTGCAACCAGGAGTTTACAGCGGGCAGCCGTATCCGGCTGATGCCAGACATCCACGCCGGCAAGGGCTGTACCATCGGCACCACTATGACCATTACTGATAAAGTGGTGCCCAATCTGGTGGGGGTTGACATCGGCTGCGGCATGGAAACCACCCGTATTCGAGAAACGCGGTTGGAACTTCAAAAGCTGGACAAATTGATTTATGAGAAAATCCCCTCCGGCTTCTCCATCCGGGAAAAAGCGCATCGATATCTAAGCCAAATTGACCTGTCGGAACTGTGCTGCGCCCGCCATGTAGACTTGATTCGGGCAGAAAAGAGCATCGGCACTTTGGGCGGCGGGAACCACTTCATCGAAGTGGACAAGGATGATGAGGGGAATCTCTACATCGTCGTCCACTCCGGCAGCCGCCATTTGGGGGTGGAGGTGGCCGGCTACTATCAGGAGGCGGGCTATAAACTGTTAAACAAAACGGATGAAGCCACAATTGCGGCGTTGATCGCGCAAATGAAGGCAGAGGGCCGGGACAAGGAAATCCAGAAGGAACTAAAAAAGCTCAAAAATGTGAAGCAGACCAATATTCCCAAGGAGCTGGCTTATGTATCCGGAGAACTGTTTGAGCAGTATATTCATGATATGAAAATCGTTCAGCACTTTGCCATGCTCAACCGGCAGGCCATGATGGACGAAATCGTCAAGGGCATGAAGCTCCATGTGGAGGAGCAGTTCACCACCATCCACAACTACATCGACACTGAAGCCATGATTCTGCGGAAAGGGGCGGTGTCCGCCAAGGCGGGCGAGCAGCTGCTCATCCCCATCAATATGCGGGACGGGAGCCTGCTCTGTGTCGGCAAGGGCAACGAGGATTGGAACTGCTCGGCCCCCCACGGGGCAGGGCGGCTCATGAGCCGGGCGGATGCCAAGCAGTCTTTTACCGTATCTGAGTTTAAGAAACAGATGGCGGATATTTACACCACCTCGGTGAGCAAAGCCACTCTGGACGAATGTCCCATGGCCTACAAGGGAATGCAGGACATTCTGAACAATATCGGCCCCACGGCAGATGCTGTAAAGATCATCCGCCCCATCTATAACTTCAAAGCCGGGGACGAGGATTGACTTTCTAATTCATAAAGGAGGCAATACTATGGGACTTGACATCTACGCCGGGACGCTGACCCGGTACTACTCTCACAACTGGAAAACTGTTGTTCAGCAGTGGGCGGAGGAAAACGGATATACCTTCAACCGGGTCACCCCGGATGGAGAGCCCGCCGACGACAGGGAGGAGCTGTCTCCGGCTGAGGTCCAGGCGGCAGTGGAGAATTGGCGGGATCAGATCCTTGCCGCTATCGCCCAGCCGGGTCAGCCGCCCTATACTCCCTGGCCGGAAGACAACGAGAAGCCCTACTACACCGATAAGCCTGATTGGGACGCCTTCGGCGCCATGCTGCTGGTGGCCGCCTGCCATACATACGGGGAGCCGGTGCCCCCCACCGTGGAGAAAAACTGGGACTTTGGGGAGCATCCCCTGGTCGCCCGCCTTGCGGCGGATGAGGAGCAGGTATGGTCCTTGTTCCGTGGGGCTACCTGGTGGCTGCCTTTGCCGGACGCCTTCTTCTTTCAGGCACCGCTGCCCACCGACGATCAGGCTGTGATCGCCACCCTGGGCGGACTGCGGAAGGAGCTGGAGAAGCTGAACCAACTGGCATGGCAGGCCGACGAGGAAGCCATCCTCAGCTGGACCGACACCGGGGGATACCCGGTGGACGGCGCCATAGGCCCGGATGGGCAGTACAGCAAAGCGGACATCTCGGAACACACCCAGTATGACACCCAATCCCTGGCCAAGTTTGCTTTCTCCATGTTCTGGCGGGCCATGCGGTTTGCCGAGGAACAGCAGGCGCCCATCCTGCTTGATTATTAAGAAGGATTTATCTGGAGGTGGAGACCAAATGAGCAATCAAGTGTTCCAGCAGAACCTGGATGACAAAAAAGGACCCCAGCCCGGCGGACCCTATCTCATTCAGTTGCTGTTCAAAGAACCGGTGCCCATGCCGGACAAAGAGAAAATGACTGCCGTAATGGGGAAACACATCGGAGCAACAGAGTGCTTCTGTTATGATAAGAAAATGGCGGGCTTTGCCGCTCTGGATCATATCGCGGAGTTCAAGGACGCCAAGGCCCCGGTGCAGCTGATGGTGATGGGGTGCAACAGCTTTAAGGGCAAAGGCTTTGATGCCTTTTTGTTGAGTCAGATGTGGGACTGCCAGGAGGACCGAGAGCGGATTTTCCGAGAGTGCCGGTATCAGGTGGTGGCCACCGATATGCTGGCTGCGGCGCTTCCGGCGTTGGAGCGGGCTAACCTGGACGCCGACTTTCTCGACGCACTGGCGGAGCTGTACCCCACCTGTGAGGCGTTCTATTTCCAGAACTGCGGCAAGCTGTTTCTGGCAGAGGATGTGCGCTCCCATCAGATCGAAGGCCTGGATCGGTTCATCCGCTTCGGGGTCAATGTCCGATTCTTCAACATTGAGGGCGCCGAGGATATGCTCATCGACACGGTGGGCATGAGCACCCTGTTTCTGCCGGATCTCCAGTATCACTTCCACGACATGGACCCAAATTGGGTGGTAAACCATGCCTACAATGTGGCGTCCTACATTCTGGAACATGATAACCCCATTCAGGATGGTGAAACCATAGACGGCGTGGCGGATGGCCAGATTTGCCGGGAGATTCAGTGGAAGTGCCAGTATGAGGACGCCCTGATCCAGCCGCCCAGAGAGGTGTTGGATATTTGCATGGGCGAGCATGCAGCAGGTCAGCGGTAGGACGGTCCCATCTGAAGCCAGATACGAGAGCTGATTGTGAATCCCGTGTATGTAAAAGCAGATTATCGTCTCTATGAGTTTTTCAAGGTGCAGGGCGCCCAGATCGTGAACAATCCAGAGGACTTTATCGGAACAAATGGGGCCTACCTCTATTCCGGTGAGAACAAAACGCGGAAGACAAATTTCCTGCAAGGGCATGTTCTGGTGATTGCTCCGCATCAGGGAATGGTTGATTCGGAAACATGGCTCAAGTGCCGATCCAAATGCCTGAACAACAAAAGTGTGGCAAAACCGCTGAAGGCAAAAGCCATCTGGATCGCCGGCAAAATCAAATGCGCCAAGTGCGGTTATGCGCTGGTATCAAAGGTTTACCGCTGCAAAACCAAGTCAAACAACCGTTATTATCTCTGCAGCAATAAATACAGTGCAGGCGGATGTGATTTTCACTCCCTGGACGCAGACGTTGCGGATGCGATTGTGCTGAAAGCAGCTGAAAAAAGCCGCCCCATTGGGACGGCTTTCCTTGCTGTTTGCCTTATTTGTCAAAAGCGGGGTTGAAGGCGTAGAAATTTTTGGAGTCCACTTTATCCTGGGCGATTCGGATGGCTTCACCGAATCTCTGATAATGAACAATTTCCCGGGCGCGCAGGAATTTGATGGCGTCCCGGACATCCGGGTCGTCCACCAGCCGGAGAATGTTGTCATAGCTTAACCGCGCTTTCTGTTCGGCCGCCAGGTCCTCATTGAGGTCCGCAAAAACATCGCCGGTAGAAGCGATTCCGCCGGCGGAAAAAGGAACGCCGGACGCCGCCTGGGGGTAAATGCCGGTGGTGTGATCGACAAAATACGGCGCGAAGCCCTTTTCCTTGATTTCTTCAACGGAAAGGTTGCGGGTGAGCTGGTATAAGATTGCCGAAACCATCTCAACATGCGCCAATTCTTCCGTGCCTACATCCGTCAGTATCCCCGCAATCTCTCCGTAAGGCATGGAATAACGCTGACTTAAATAACGGGTTGCCGCGCCCAGTTCGCCGTGGGGACCGCCAAGCTGACTCATGATGACCGTCGCGGCGGCCGGGTCGGGGCGCTGGACTTTCACCGGGCGAATCAATCGTTTCTCATAATGCCACATCTCTCATCCCTCCATCTGCCAGGGCCACGGCTCATCGACCCAGGCCCAGCGCATCCGGCCGTCCTCGCCGGCCGCAATTCGTCCGTATTTGACCTCATAATCGGCCGTTTTGCTTTCCAGGCGCTGCTTCGCGGATTGATAATACCGCAGGGCCTCCTGATCGTCCGGATGGGTGTCGAGATATAAGTTCGCCTCAATTACGGTGAATTCGACGAGCTGGATTTCTTTCAGAAGCCGAAGCTGGCTGCTATCCATTTTTTACAGCCTCCTCCCCGATGAACGGAAGATCCAATTCCGGAAAAATCGTTCCTCTGTCAATGGCTGCTGCCGGCGCATATGTGTCCGCCCATTTCTGCATGGGAACATAGGCCATGGCCAGCGGAAGGGAGTCCAGGCACTGACAGGTTTCCTTATTCTCCAATGGTCAACACCTCTTTCGATTGGGATGTTCTATTCTATGAAAACAGGATGCGCCGGGTGCATGCGGTGGGAAATTCCCCCGTCTGCATCCGGCGCATCGGCTGTTTTTTCTGTTAAAAGGCGGTTATATCCGGGAAAGCTCTCCCGCGGGAACCAGGCTCAGGCGGGTGCGGGCAAGGCAGGAGCCGTCCTCCTCACCGCCTGCGCAGTATCCCAGCAGCAGGCCGCGCTCTGTAAAATGCATGGCGCAGTAGCAGTATCCGGCGCCGGGATTGTCCTCCAGCACCGCCGGCTCGCCGAAAGTGCGCCCGTTGTCCCCGCTGGCCGCAATGACCAGAGGCGTGCGGCCGCCGGTCCAGGCGCTCCCGGAAAAAGCGGAACGCCCGTTGTAAAGCGGCACCGGATTCCAGACCGCGTAAAGCCTTCCGTCCGGCCCGCGCTTCATGGAAAGAGGGGAGAGGGGAGCGGTAAACTGCGAGGGTTCCGGCTGCGACCAGCTTTCTCCGCCGTCATTGGAGACAAACTGGTACTGCCGCCCCAAATCGGTCCGGGCCCAGCCCCAAAGCCTGCCGGGAGAAAGCTCTATAACCCCCGGTTCCTGCAGGCCGGAGCGGGACGCGGAAAGCCCCTCCAGACGGCAGCAGCCCGGCAGCTCCTCCCAGCTGCGCCCGTCGTCCCGCGAGCGGAAAAAGAGGGCCGCTTCCTCCGGACCGATGCCCTCCGTTCCCGGATGAAAGGCCGCGGGGATCAGAATGGAACCATCCGATAGACGGACCACACGGTCATTGTTGACCACAAAGCGCCCCTCTTTCGGCGTGCAGAGCACCCGCTCCCCCCAGGTCGCGCCGCCGTCTGCCGACCGTCGCAGGACCATCTGCATCAGCGCGTCGGTCCTGCGCAACAGGTAGAACAGCCCGATGTCCCCGTTTTCCATGGGGAGCAGGGAGACGGACATGATGTTTTTGGCCCCGTCCTCCCCGCAGGTGAACAGGATGCGGGGATTCTCAAACCGCTCCCCGCCGTCCCGGGAGGACAGCAGGCAGAGGTCCGCCGCCGCATTGTCCGCCGCGTCGGAGCCCTTGAAGCGGGAATAGACAAACAGCATTTCGCCGTCCGGTTTGGTGAAAAAAGCGCCTTCGCTGCTGCGGGGGTTCCCGGGAGCGGGGGCCAGGTCCAGCAGGCGGCGGATCAAA
The DNA here is from genome assembly GCA_018713245.1 of Candidatus Merdivicinus intestinavium. GTDB lineage: Bacteria > Bacillota > Clostridia > Oscillospirales > Ruminococcaceae > Merdivicinus > Merdivicinus intestinavium. The sequence continues at coordinate 33,949 of DVFM01000083.1, read as the reverse complement.
ATTCGTTTCATAAAGCCTCCCAGCGGGTCACAGAATCTTTTCCATGCCGATTTTCTGGGGAACCAGCCCCAGGCTCTCGTAGAATTTCCGGGCGGACTCGTTGCAGCTCCAGACGTTCAGGGTGACATTGTAGCAGCCGTTTGCGCGGGCAAAATCCAGCACAGCGTTGTACAGCGCCGTCCCCACATGCTTCCCCCGGCTCTTTTCTTCCACGCAGAGGTCGTCGATATACAGGGTCTTAATGTCCGTCAGGTGATTGTTTCCGATGTGCTGCTGAAAGACGCAGAAGGCATATCCCAGCACTTCCCCGCCGTCCTCCGCCACAAAGATGGGGCGGCTGTCATCGTGAATCAGGGCGCGGAGCTGCCCGTCGGTGTATTTTTTGGATGCCGGTTTGAACAGGTCCGGCCGGCCTTCGTGATGGATGGCCGCCACCTGAAAGAGAAGCCGGTCGATGACTTCCATATCCCGTTCTTCGGCGCGTCTGATGTTCATTGGATGATCTCTCCTTCGCAGTTTTCAGTCCCTCCGGCCGCATGCCGCCAGCATTTCTTCCATCCGGGCGGAGTCCGCGCCGTCCGGTGATATTCCGCCGTAGCGGGCCAGGCAGTAGCTTTCGGTTACCCGGGCGAAAAGTTCCGGCGGAAGGACGCTCCCGTTCTTTGCAAGGATCTCTGCCGGGGTGTCCGGCGGGGACAGGGGGACCTTTTTCAGCCGGAGGTACTGCATGGCGAGCCGGTAGCCCTCCCGCAGCTTGTCCTCTCCCTCCGCCATTCCGCGGAAGGCCTTGTATTCCTTTTTCCACCGGCGGAGGTCATAGGGCTTTTCCCGTTTCCAGAAGTTCCCCGGCTCCCGGGCCAGCTCCTCTACATTGTCCTCGAAGTATTCGTTGGCGTCGGCCGGACCGGCGTTCCGCGCCCGGCGGAACAGCACCCCGGAGACCAGATCCCGCAGTTTCCGGAACAGGGCGCATACCGCCCCCCAGATTTCCCGGCGGTAGAAGAACACCAGCCCCAGAAACAGCAGGACCATGACGATGCCGAAAATGGTCCAAAAGACGCTGCTGCCGCCCTCCGCGGGGGGAAGGCCCGTTTCTCCCTGCGAAACGGAGGGAGCGGTTTCCATGGCGGATTCGCCGCCCTCCCCGGCGGGCAGGAGGGAGAGGAGGGCAGCCGCCGCGTTCCGGAGAAGCCTGAGAATCCAGCGGAAAAACGCCGCTACCGGCCTGCGGAGGAAATACCCGGCAAAAACCAGCACCGAAATTCCGGCAATCAGGGAGAAGCTGTACCCCCGCATCCGGCGGGGAAGGATGCTGCGGTTGTGGCTGCGCTTCTGCATCAGGTAGTCAATGTTCCCCTGATTCTGGGCCGCCGCGTAAACGCAGGCCGCCGTCAGCAGCGTCAGGGACAGGACGGCCAGGTCCAGCTCCTGCTTCAGCGCCCAGAAAAGCAGGCTGCAAATAAGGTCCAGGATGATTAAAGCCCCCAGGAACCGTCCGCCGAGAATGTCGTTGTAATCCGATTCCCAGACGCGGCAGCCGAGAAACCCGGAAACCAGGCAGGCGGCCGCCGCCAGCGCGGGGATATACCAGACGCTCCAGGAAGCCCCCGCTTCCGGCAGCGGGAAAAGCGTGCGTCCCGCCCAAAATCCCGCCGCCCCGCAGAGCAGCGCCGCCAGAAAGACGGTCAGGTTCCCCAGCAGCGCAGAAACGGCGCCGCCGCGGCCGGAGAGCGCCGGAATGAGCTTGGCGCCGCAGAAAATCCCGATAAGGCAGGACAGCAGGCAGGCCGCCAGGGCCGCCAGCATCAGCGGACGGCTGGCCGGGGACTGGCAGACGAGCAGCAGGCAGGCGAACACCGGCAGGATGATAAAGATGGTGCAGAGCGAGGCCGCCAGCTTCAGGCAGCCCAGCAGGGTGATGCGCTTTTTCACAGCCCCGCCTCCTTTTCCAGCTCTGTCGGAGAGAGCTCTAAAATTTCGCATCCGGCCGCATCCACGTCCTCGGGGATTTCCCCCAGCAGAAGGGTGCGGACATGGACGCCGTCGTACTGCTTGCGGCGGATGATATCCACAATCCGGCTGTCCACAAACCCCGTGACCAGAATCAGGTCGGTGGAGGTCAGGCTGTGATAGATGTCGCTCAAAAAGGTGCTGAATTCCTCGGTGCTCTTCAGCTGAAGCCGGGCGAGCAGCTGGAACAGCCCCTCCACATAATCCCGCCCCCAGAATTCTTCGGTGAAAATGGTGGAGCGGTCGTCCGTGGTGGAGCAGTTGGCCGCAAAGCGGAGCGGCATGCCGGTGGTGAGGGTGGAGTCAAAAAGTCCGGCGCAGAGCCGGATGGCGGTTTCCATTTTTTCCGCGTCGATGGTCTTGCTGTCGTGCTCGAAATAGCGGGACTGCATATTGAGCACAACGGTGACGCTCTGGCGGGTGGTGGAGTCGTTTTGGAACACCATCAGCTTCTGCTCCCGGGCGGTGGCCGGCCAATGGATGCGGTTCATGGGGTCGAATTCCATGTATTCCCGCACGCCGGAGTTGTAAAACGGGTCCTCGATGAGGCTCCGGCGGACGACAATGTCCCCGGTCAGATACCGGGGCTTGACCAGCGCCTCCTCGTCCAGCGGGCGGGGAAGCACCAGAACGGAGGAGTGGACGTCCGCGCCGATGGACTGGTTGACGTTGCCCAGAAGGTCGCTGGTGACCAGCACCACCCGGTCGATGGAAAATTCCCCCCGCTTGAGGCAGGTGACCTTCCACCGGCGGCTCACCTTCTGGTAGCTCCGAAGGCTGAAGAAGCTGGGGACAAAGCGGCTTTTATCGGTGAGCTGGGACTGAGCGTCGGCGAAATCCAGCCACCGGGAAGCGGTAATTTCCGTTTTGAACCAGGGCAGGGGGAGCCATTTCCGGTTTTCCAGCTCCTCCACCAGTTCGATTTCATCCCCTTCATAGACCTGGTCCTTGCTGAGATAACAGCGGTAATGGACGTCCTGAAGGGCGTATTTGCGGTAAATCCAGTTTTGCAGCCAGAGAATGGCAAGCAAAATCGCCGCAAGGGCGGCTAACTGCATAACGGGGCCTCCTTCCGGTCACTGGGCAGTGTGTTCGGTGGGGGCCTCGGTCTGGCGGAGGATGGCGTCCAGGATTTCCAGCGGCGCGTCGGAGGACTGGCTCAGGTTGTAGCCCTTGCAGATGAGCCGGTGGTTCCAGACGTCCGGCGCGATGGCCTTCACGTCGTCCGGCAGGACATAATCCCGCCCGTCCATGGCGGCATAAGCCTGGGAAGCCCGCATCAGCGCCAGGGAACCGCGGGGGCTGACTCCCAGCTTAATCTTTTCGTGGGTGCGGGTGGCTTCTGCCAGCCGGACGATGTATCCGGCTACGGCGCCGCTCACCTTTACGTCCCGGACGGCTTTCTGCATATCGGTCACCGTCTCCCCGTCCAGTACCGGCTGGAGGCTTTCCAGAGGGCTTGTCTTTACGTAGCCGGTGAGCATCTGCGCCTCAAAGTCCGCGCCGGGATAGCCCATCCGGAGCTTCAGGAAAAAGCGGTCCAGCTGTGCTTCCGGCAGCGGGAAGGTGCCCTGGACCTCAATGGGGTTCTGGGTGGCGATTACCAGAAAGGGGGAGGGGAGGGCGTGGGTGACGCCGTCCACCGAAACCTGGCGCTCCTCCATGCATTCGAGCAGGCTCGACTGTGTGCGGGGGGTGGCGCGGTTGATTTCGTCGCCCAGAAGGATATTCGTGAAAACGGAGCCTTCCTTAAAAACAAATTCCCCCTCCTTCTGATTGAAGAAATTGATGCCGGTCAGGTCGGAAGGGAGCAGGTCCGGGGTAAACTGCACCCGCTTGAAGCCGCATCGGACGGAACGCGCCAGCGCCTTGGCAAGGGTGGTTTTGCCGGTGCCCGGCATGTCCTCCAGAAGGATATGACCCCCGCAGAGCAGGGAGAGGACTACCTTGCGTATGATTTCCTCCTTGCCGAAAATAACGGTGGAGAGGTTGCGGCACAGGGCGCCGGCAGCGGGCTGGATTTCGGAAATGTTCATTGGGAAAGCCTCCTGATGTATTGATGTCAACCCTATTTTATCAGATTGACCGCGAGAGATAAAGGAAGTTTTTGTGAATTATGACGTCAATGTTTCGGTTTATTGAACCTCCTTTTCCGCTGGCGCTGGACCAGCAGCAGGATAACGGCAAGCAGCACCATCCCCAGAAGAAGCCCCGCCGCCATCCAGGCCCCGCCGAAAAGGATGCGGCGGCCGGATACCTCCTCCGTTGCGCCGGCGCTTTGGGAGCTGTCCGCGGCGGGGGAAGAAACGGCGTCATCCGCCGCATAGGTAATGGAGAGGGGGGTGCGGAGGATGAAGATATTGCGGGCGCTTTTCACGGCCGACAACGCCAGGATGGCGGCAGTTGTCGCCTCCTCGCCGGCGCTTTCTCCGGCAGCCGGGGAGAAGCCGCCGCTTTCCACCTGAAAGGAAAAGAGGGCGTCCAGCGGGCTGCCGTTTTTCCGGAAATCCTCGCTGTCGGGGTCAACGCCCAGCGCGCAGAGGGCGATGAGGACGGCGCTGGTGGCGGTGGCGGAGGGTTCTCCGTCCGCCGCTGCAAAGGACCCGTCCGCCAGCTGATTGGCGGAGAGATAGGCGAGGCCGGCGTCCACGGCGCTGCGCACATGCTCGTCCGAGACATAGGCGGACAGGGCGGTCAGCGCGGCGGCGGTGCAGAGGGGGCAGCTTTCCCCATCCCGTTCGGCCGCAAAGCCGCCGTCCTCATTCTGGGAGGAGAGCAGGACGGTGCGCAGGGTGGCGCGGGTGTTGACGCCGTCCGGCGGCAGCAGATACTGGTTGCTGTCGGCGGCAAGCAGCGCCATCACCGCCGAGAGCGTCCCGCCCCGGGAGATATCCGGGTAATCGGAGAGCGTCTGAATCAGGTCTTTTCCCGCCGCGTTGGTGGCGGGGATTCCGCAGAAGGTGACGGCCAAAATGTCCTCCGCCGCTTCCCGGGCGGTCTGGTAGGAGCCGGAGGAAGCAATGCGCTCCAGAAGGGCGGCAATATCCCGGTATTCCACGGAGACGCCGGCGGCGCCCAGTCCGACCAGGGCGCGGCTTGTGGTCAGATTCTGCTTAAGCCAGGAGCAGGCGGCGGCAAGGCGGTCGGCGTATGCCTCGGACCACAGCGCCGTGCTGGGGATCTTGGCAATTTCCCATTCGGGGATGTCCAGGGAACTGTTTGGGGTGTCGGCCGTGTAAATCCATTCCAGGCTGTCCCCGTTCTGGAGGACGGGGGAATCGCCGTCGGGAACGCTCTGCCCGTTGAGCAGAAGCTCCCAGGAGCCGTCCCGGCCGTAGTACTGTATTTCCCCGTCATCCGCAATTTCCACCCGGACAAGCGCGCCGTCGTCCAGGAAAAAATCGGAAAGGTAGGCGTATTTGCGCAGAAGCTCCAGAACCCCCACCGCCGTTGTGCCCGCGGGGCAGGACAGCGTCAGATTGGGGATCAGCGTCAGCCGGGCTTCCGGTTCGGTCATCCGGACCGATACAACAATGGAATCCGCAGCCTCGGAGACCGCGGATTCTTCTTCCGGCTCGGTAGTGTGAGATTCTGCCGCCAGAACGCCTGCGGTTCCGGTACAAGCGATAACAGCGGCCGCAATCAAGCTGCAAAGCCGTTTCCATACAGTTTTCACAGGCAACTCCTTATCCATTCCTCATCAAAGCGATTCTGTTCATTCAAAGTGATAGGTCTCTTTTCATTATATAAGAAAATCCGGCTTATTTCTACACTGTTTTGCAAAATTTTTATAGTTTTGTCGAATTGCTGTGTTTTTTGCCGATTCTTTATGCCTTTTTACGGGACGGGCCGAAAAACGCAAAAAAACTGTTGACAAAACGGAAAAGGTCTGCTATAATATAGAAGCTGTCCCGATGAGATGGCCAAAACAAAGACGCTGATATGGCTCAGTAGGCAGAGCACGTCCTTGGTAAGGACGAGGTCACCAGTTCGAATCTGGTTATCAGCTCCAGATGATCCCCGTAAACTTTGTGTTTGCGGGGATTTTTCGTGCTGCGGCAAACCTTTCTGGATTAAAAATCATGGAAAAACATCATAAAATATGGACAAATAACGCCCGTTGGTAACACATTGGCAACTCAAATGATCCGGCCGCTTGTGTGCGCTCGGTCCCGTATAAAAAATCCCCCGCCGTTTCTTGGAACAGCGGGGGGATTCCGTATCAGCCCGGGAAAAATCAGTTGTTCAGGTAAACGGGCTTGCCGGTCTTGGCAGACTCGTAGATGGCTTCCAGAATCTGCGTGACAACGTAAGCCTGCTCGGGCTTCACGCAGACAGGGGTGCCTTCGCGGATCGCTTTGTAGTAGATGACCTGCTCGATTTCGGCCATATCCTCGGAAGCGCCGTCATAGAACGCAACGCCGCCGGCTTTCAGGTCCGGAATTTCGGTGTACTGGCGGTTGTGCTTGACGCCGTTGATGCGCAGGCCGCCGGGGGTGCCGTCCGCATTGCGCATGTCCGCGCCGCCCAGAACGCCGGAGAGGGAGGTAGACGCTTCAATGACATCCAGCGTGTTCAGCGCCCAGGCGGATTCCAGGACGATGGTGGCGCCGTTTTCCATGGTGATGAAGCCGAAAGCGGAATCTTCCACGGTGAATTCCTTGGGATCCCAGTCGCCCCAGGCGTTGGCGGTTTCCGTCTGGTCGCCCAGCTTTTTATAGGTGGTGCCGACAACCATCTTGGGTTTGTAGTTGTCCATCATCCAGAGGGTCAGGTCCAGGGCATGGGTGCCGATGTCGATGAGGGGGCCGCCGCCCTGCTCATATTCGTTCAGGAATACGCCCCAGGTGGGAACCGCTCTGCGGCGGACGGCGTGGGCTTTCGCATAGTAGATTTCGCCCAGCTCGCCGCTTTCGCAGACGGATTTCAGATAACGGGCGTCGGCGCGCTGACGGGTCTGGTAGCCGATGGTGAGGATTTTGCCGGTTTCCTTGGCGGCGTCCACCATCTTCTTCGCTTCCGCGGAGTTGATAGCCATGGGCTTTTCGCAGATGACGTTCTTGCCGGCATGGAGGGCGTCCACGGTGATGAAGCTGTGGGAGCGGTTGGGGGTGCAGACGTGGATGGACTCAATGCTCTCGTCCTTGAGGAGTTCCTTATAATCGGTGTAAACCTTGGCGTCGGGGGCGCCGTATTCCTTGGCGGCTTTTTCGGCGCGCTCCTCGATGAGGTCGCAGAAGGCGACGATTTCCAGCCAGCCTTTTTCCGCCAGCTTTTTAATGGAGGGAAGGTGCTTCCCGTTGGCGATGCCGCCGCAGCCGATAATACCGACTCTTACTTTCTTGTCCATTTAAAACGCATCCTTTCTTTCCGGGTCCCCGCGTTTTTTGACGGAACCCCGTTCCACCAGCCGGTGCGGGAGCAGAATGTGGCGCTCCAGGCAGGACTGGTTGTTGATTTTGTCTAACAAAAGCTCAAACGCTTTGTGACCGATGTCAAATTGGGGCTGGGAAATGGTGGTCAGCGGAGGAAGATAATATTCCGCGATCTGATTGTCGTCAAACCCCATGACGGAGATGTCCTCCGGCGTCCGGACGCCCTCCCGGGCCAGGGCGGATATGACGCCGATGGCGGTGGAGTCCGATGTGGCGAATACCGCGTCGGGCAGCTTATCCATTTCCAAAATCCGCCTGGCTGCCCGCCTGCCCGCATTGAAGGTAAAGCCTTCGTCCAGCAGCAGCGCCTCGTCCAACGGCACGCCGGTCTCCTCCAGCGCCTTCCGGTAGCCCAGCTGGCGCAGCCTGGAGGAGTCGTAAAGCTCCCCGGCGCTGACAAAAGCCACCCTCCGGCAGCAGTTTTCCAGCAGAAAACGGGTCCCGTCCAGCGCCGCGCGGAAATCATCGATGGAAATCGTGGAAATGCGGGCGCCGCGCACCAGCTCGCAGCAGAGCACGGCAGGGCATTCCGCCGCGAATTCCGAAAGCCGCTCCGCCTCCATTGTGGAGTGCAGAAAAATCACCCCGTCCACCAGCTTCCGGCGCGCAATGGCAATCTGCTCCTTTTCCACCGCCGGGTCCGAATTGGTGATGGCCAGCATGGTGTGGTAGCCCATCGTCTGCGCGGCGGTCTGGATTCCCTTGACGAGCCTGGAATAAAACTGGTTGGAAATCGTGGGGACCATGACCAGGATTTTCATGGTTTCCTGCCGGCGGAGCGTGCGCCCCAGGAAGTTGGGGTGGTATCCCAGCTCCCGGATGGCGTCCTTTACCAGCGCCACCGTCTCCGGGCGGACGTTTTCATACGAATTCAGCACGCGGGAAACGGTGGCGACGGAAACGCCGGCTTTTTTTGCCACATCTTTAATCGTAGCCATCCCACACCTCCCCCTCATGCTGTAATCGTTTACAATTATCATAAAGCATTTCGACGGGAAAGTCAAGGGGCAGGCGGTGCGCAGTTTGACAAATTTGCACGAATTATTTTGGTGGAACCCCTGAATTTTTCCTGCACAAAACGGGAAAAAGGCGAAAAAAAGGCTTGTTTTCTTTCCCGGAGTATGCTATACTATAATCAATCTGCTCTCCCTGGGGGCATTCTGCCTTGAGAGACAGTATTTGTAAAGAGGTGAACAGCATGAAAGAGGGCATCCATCCCAAGTATGAAAAAGCCACGATCCGGTGCGCTTGCGGCAATGTGATCGAGACCCGTTCCACCAAGGGGGATATCAGCGTCGAGGTTTGCTCGAAGTGCCATCCTTACTTTACCGGCAAGCAGAAACTGGTTGATACCGGCGGACGTGTTGACAGATTCAAAAAGCGTTTCGGCCTTGGCAAATAAAAGCGGACCGAATCCTGAGAGGCGGTGTACAGGTTGCACCGCCTTTTTGCTGTTCCTTCCGAAAGGAGGCCCGACAGGGTGAAAGACTATATTACGATTGAGGGAGAAGCGGCGGCCGAGTTTGTGGAGCGGAAATCCCGGTTTATCGGCCGCTGCCGCCATGTGGAAACGGAAACGGAAGCGCTGGCCTTTGTGGAGCAGCTGAAAAAGCAGCACTGGGACGCCGCGCACAACGTCTTTGCCTATTCCCTGCGGGAAGGGCAGCTCAAGCGCTGCTCCGACGACGGGGAACCCCAGGGAACCGCCGGGGTCCCGGTGCTGGATGTTTTGCAGAAATCCGGCGTGGTGGACGTCTGCATGGTCGTCACCCGTTATTTCGGCGGCATCCTGCTGGGGGCGGGGGGCCTGGTGCGGGCTTATTCCCACGGGGCGTCCATCGCCCTGGACGCGGCTAAAAAACTCCACATGACCCCCTGCACCCGGCTGTCGGCGGAGATGGATTACAGCTGGTACGGCAAGGTGAGCTACATCCTGCCCCGGTACAACATTCTGACGGAGGAGACCTCCTTTACCGACCGCGTCGCCCTGACCCTTCTCATCAAGTCCTCCCGCAAAGAGGCTTTCCTGAAGGAAATCGTCGAATTAACCAATGGGACGGTTGTTCCGAAGGAAATTGTTGAGGAATACGCAGATATGCAGTAATTTTTCAGGAGGAAAGAAGGGAAAACGCGCCTTTTCCGGTATATTATATATAGAAGGGCGCAAGGGGGGCGGAATATGGACAGCAAAGAATATCAGCTCGCTTTTGAAGAGGCTTACCTTTCCCCGCTGGCGGCTCATTCGGTCCGCAGCCGGGGCCGTTCGAGGGAGGAGGAGCCTTGTCCGCTGCGCACCGACTATCAGCGGGACCGGGACCGCATCCTCCACTCCAACGCTTTCCGCCGGCTGAAACACAAAACCCAGGTGTTCCTGGCGCCGCGGGGCGACCATTACCGCACCCGGCTGACTCATACGCTGGAGGTTTCCCAGCTGGCCCGGACCATCGCCCGGACGCTGCGCTTAAACGAGGACCTGACCGAAGCCGCCGCCCTGGGCCACGACCTGGGACACACCCCCTTCGGCCACGCCGGGGAGCGCGCGCTGAACCGCGTCTGCCCCTTCGGTTTCGCCCACCATCTGCAGAGCGTCCGCACGGCGGAGCGCCTGGAGCGGGGCGGGAAGGGCCTCAACCTCACCTGGGAGGTAAAAAACGGCATCGCCTGCCACTCCCGGGGCGGCGGGAAAATCCCCCTGCCGAAAACGCTGGAGGGCCAGGCGGTGCGGCTGGCGGACAAGGTCGCCTATGTCAACCACGACATTGAGGATGCCGTCCGGGCGGAGGTCATTTCGGAATCGGACCTCCCGTGGGAGGCGGTCTATGTCCTGGGCCGGGGGAAATCCGCCCGGCTCACCACCGTCATCCGTTCCATTATGGAAAACAGCGGGGAGACGCTCCGGATGGCCCCGGAGGTGCAGCAGGCGCAGGACCTTTTGGAGCAGTTCCTGTTTGAAAACGTCTACACGAGCCCGGTGGCCAAGGGCCAGGAAGCCAAGGCGGAGGCCATGGTCGAGCGGCTTTACGCCTACTACTGCGCCGCCCCGGAGCGCCTTCCGGAATTTTACCGGGGGCTGCTTGCGGATACGCCGCCGGAACGGGCGGTGTGCGATTACATCGCGGGAATGTCCGACCAGTATGCCGTGGAGGTTTATGAGGACCTGTTCATCCCCAGGTTCTGGACCAAGGCTTGAGAAAGGAGGGGGACGGCTTGGCCATCCCGAGGAGCTTTATTGAAAACCTGCGGATGAGCTGCGACGCGGAGAATATCGTCTCCTCCTATGTCAAGCTCAAGCGCCAGGGGCGCAATCTGACGGGGCTGTGCCCCTTCCATTCGGAAAAAACGCCGTCTTTCGTGGTTTACCCCGACACCCAGTCCTTTTTCTGCTTTGGCTGCGGGGCGGGGGGCGATATGATTTCCTTCATTATGCGCATCGAAAACCTGGACTATGTGGAGGCGGTGAAATTCCTGGCGCAGCGGGTGGGGCTCACGGTCCCGGAGGGCGAGGCGGAGGACCGCGCTTCCCGCATGAAGGCCATCATTCTGGAAATCAACCGGCTGTCCGCCCGGTTTTACCACGACCTGCTCAAATCCCCCGCCGGCGAACCGGGGCGCGCCTATTTTGCCGGGCGTCAGCTTGCCCCCAAAACCCTGGTCAAGTACGGCCTGGGCTATGCGCCGGAGGGGTGGAACACCCTGCGGGACTACCTGAAAGGCAAGGGCTTCACCTACGAGCAGATGGCCGAAGCCGGGGTGGTGAACAAGGGCCGCTCCGGGAGCTATTACGACGCCTTCCGCAACCGGGTGATGTTCCCCATCATCGACCTGCGGAAAAACGTCATCGGCTTCGGCGGCCGGGTGCTGGACGGCAGCAAGCCCAAATATCTGAACACCAACGACACATTGGTGTTCAAAAAAAGCCGCAACCTCTTTTCGCTGAACTTTGCCAAGAACCACGCCGGCGGCCGGCTGATTCTGGCGGAGGGGTATATGGACGTCATCGCCGTCAACCAGGCGGGCTTTGAAAATGTGGTGGCTACCCTGGGGACCGCCCTGACCCCGGAGCAGGCGCGGCTCATCGCCGGCTATGCCAAGGAAGTCATCATCGCCTACGATTCCGACGGACCGGGCCGCAAGGCCACCGACCGGGCGGTGGGGCTTTTGGAGGAAGCGGGCGTTTCCGCCCGGATTCTCCAGATGAAGGGGGCCAAGGACCCGGACGAATATATCAAGAAATTCGGCGCCCAGCGGTTCAAGCTCCTGCTGGACGGGGCGGGGAATGTCACCGCCTACCGGCTGGGGGACATCCGTTCCCGCTACGATCTGGAGACGCCGGAGGGCCGCAGCGGCTACCTCACCGAGGCCCTGAAGTACCTGGCCACCCTCAAAAATCCGGTGGAGCGGGAGGTCTACGCGGGCGAGCTGGCGAGCCAGACCGGGATTCTGCGGGAGACGGTCCTCTCCAATCTGGAGTGGGAGGTCAAAAAAAATTACCGCCGGGAGAAAAAAAAGGAGTGGGAGAACATCGCCTCCTCCCGGGAACTGTACGGCGACCGGGTCAATCCCCAGCGGGCCGCCAACCTGAGCGCCTCCCTGGCGGAGGAGGGGATCATCGGATTTTTGTTCAAAAACCCGGACTACCTCCCCAAAATCCTCGCCAAAACGGGGGAGGACCGCTTCGTCACCGATTTCAACCGCAGGCTGTTTCATGCGCTGGTGGAAAAGCTCCAGCAGAACAGCGGCGCAGCCCTCTCGGATTTTGCCGGGGAGCTGACGCCGGAGGAAATGGGGCGGTTTTCCGCAATCGTCAACCGGGAGATGCCCATGACCGAAGAGGTGCTGGAAGATTATATCCGGACGCTGGAGGACGCGCGGCTCCGGAATCTCAGCAAAAAAGCCGGGGATTTAACCCAGGATCAGCTTCTTGCCGCGGTGCGGGAGCTTCAGCAGAAAAAACGATAGAAAAAACGCCGAAAGGCGCTGGATAACAGGTAAAGGAGAATTGCTATGGCTAACGACAAAAAAAGCGCTGTAACAGAACTGATGGAGCACGGCAAGCAGAAGGGGAAGCTGACGACCAAGGAAATCACCGACGCTCTGGAGGAACTGGATTTCGATCCGGAGCAGATGGACAAGCTGTATGAAAACCTGGAGAACATGAACATCGAAATCATTGAGGACTATGATCCGGAGCAGGACCTGGACCTCAATCTGAACGATGTGCTGGAGGATGTGGAGGACGACTCCCTCTTTACCGCCGACGGCATCAGCATCGACGACCCGGTGAAGGTCTACCTCAAGGAGATCGGCCGGGTGCCGCTGCTCTCCAACGACGAGGAGCAGGAGCTCTCCGAGCGGATGGCCAAAGGGGACATTGAGGCGCGCAAGCGCTTAAGCGAGGCGAACCTCCGGCTGGTGGTCAGCATCGCCAAGCGGTATGTGGGCCGCGGCATGCAGTTCCTGGACCTGATCCAGGAGGGAAATCTGGGCCTCATCAAGGCTGTGGAAAAGTTTGACCACACCAAGGGCTTCAAGTTCTCCACCTACGCCACCTGGTGGATCCGCCAGGCCATCACCCGCGCCATCGCCGACCAGGCCCGCACCATCCGCATCCCGGTGCATATGGTGGAAACCATCAACAAAGTGAAGAAGGTTTCCTCCCAGCTGCTGCACCAGAACGGCCACGAGCCCTCCGCCGAGGAGATTGCCAAGGAACTGGATATGTCGGTGGACAAGGTGCGGGAGATTCTGCGGGTGTCCCAGGAGCCGGTTTCCCTGGAAACCCCCATCGGCGAGGAGGAGGATTCCCACCTGGGCGACTTCATCCAGGACGACGAAGCTCCCTCTCCCGCCGACGCCGCATCCCACACTCTTCTGAAGGAACAGCTGGGCAACGTCCTGAGCACCCTGACTCCCCGGGAGGAAAAAGTCCTCCGTCTGCGCTTCGGCCTGGAGGACGGCCGCAGCCGCACCCTGGAGGAAGTGGGCAAGGAGTTCAACGTCACCCGCGAACGCATCCGCCAGATTGAGGCCAAGGCGCTCCGCAAGCTCCGCCACCCCAGCCGCAGCAAGCGCCTCAAGGATTTCCTGGACTAAGAGGGCGGACGGTATGGCGCTCATCAAGTGTCCCGAGTGCGGAAAAGAAGTCAGCAGCCGTGCGGCTTTCTGCATCCACTGCGGCTGCCCGTTAAACGAAGCGGCCCCTGCGGAGAAAATCGCGGCCGTCGCCTATGAGCCGGGCGTTTCCATGGAACCGGAAGCGCCTTTGTGGGAACCGACCTACCGGGTAGAGCTACCCTGCATGAAGGAATACATTCCCGGCAAGATGCAGGCAGTCAAGCTGACCCGGGAGCTGCTTCAAATCGGTCTCGCCGAAGTAAACGAGCTGGTGTCGTCACCGGTTCCCGTAGTGAAAGACGCTCTTTCAAGGGAAGAAGCGGAGAATATTGCACAGCAGTACCGTGCTTTAGGCATCTAGGCGCGGGTCGTGGAAGAATGACGGAAAGGGAGCAGAAATACTATGGCGCAGACACTTAATCTTACCCAGTGCAAAGAATATGTGCGGAATATCCGTGACCTGGAGCTTTCCTGTTATCAGCTGGAGGAGCTTCAGGGGAAAATCAAGCGGAAATTAGGGGAATCCGGCAATCTCCTGCCTCAGGCCGCCCCTCCGAAAAAGCCCGAAAAGGGCAGCCTTGTCGGGGATATCGTTGTCAGCCTGATTATTTTGGCCATCGCGGCGGGACTGGGCGCGCTTATCGGCGGGATTTTTGGGAACGCCGGGATGGGAGCGCTGATTTTGGTCGGCGCAGTCACCCTTTTGTGGCTCCTGCCGTCCATGCTGACGCGCGACAAGCTCTATCAGAAAGATCTCAAGGAATATGAGGCGAAACAGGCCCAATGGGAGAAGCAGGACGCCGGCCGCCGGGAGCAGAACCAGAAAATGCAGGGCCGCTCCGCGGCTCTCCAGACCGCCCTCCAGCAGAGCGGCCAGAAGCTCAATGAAACCCGCGGCATTTTAAAACAGTACTACGACATGAACTTCATTTACCCCAAATACCGGGGGCTGGTGCCCATCTGCACCATCTGCGAATATCTGGAGTCCGGGCGGTGCTTCTCGCTGATTGGTCCGGACGGAGCTTATAACCTCTACGAAAGCGAACTGCGCTCCAATATGGTCCTGAGCAAGCTGGACGATGTGATCGACCGGCTGGACACGTTAAGCGCCGGACAGCAGATGCTGGCCGACGCCATTCGCCAGAGCAACCAGAGGGTGCAGCAGCTGAGCAGCTCTCTGGACCGCATTGAGCAGAACACAGCCGTAAGCGCCTACTACAGCCGCGTCACCGTGGCCAATACCGATTACCTTTCCTGGCTGGCCACCTTCCGGTGAGCCCCGGGCAGAAAATAGAAAGGCTTCGAAAATTATGCATATCACACTGGAATCCGATTACGCAATCCGCATCGTGCTGTTCCTGTTGCAGTACGGCAAACGGGCCGATGCAAAAAAAATCTCAGAAAATACCGGGGTTACCCTGCGGTTTTCTCTGAGAATCCTGCGCAAGCTGGTGGCAGCCGGGGTGGTGCGGTCCTATAAGGGCGCGTCCGGCGGCTATGAGGCGGCAAAAGCGCCGTCGGAAATTTCCCTGGCGGACATTATGGCGGTGACGGAAGGGATTTACTGCCTCAGCCGCTGTCTGGAGGCGGAGGACGGCTGCGCCCACAGCGATTGCAGCTGCAAGGTGCGGGAAGCGTTTGGGGAAATCTCCGGCATGGTCCGGCAAAAGCTGTCGGAGTTTACCTTTGACAAGCTCATCTGCGGCGGGTGCGGCCCGCGCTCCTCGGGCTCTGAGGAGGAGCACGCCTGAGATGGAGGAATGGATTGACCTCTACCGCCGCGACGGAAGCAGCCTCGGCCGCCGGATTCCCAAATCTGCCCCCCGGGCGGCGGACGAATACTATCTGCATGTCCATGTCCTGCTGTGCAGCGAGGCGGGCGGCTGGCTTCTTCAGCAGCGCTCTATGGCAAAGCAGTTTTCGCCCGGCAAATGGGACGTCACCGGCGGGGGCGTCATGGCGGGGGAAACCAGCCGGGACGCCGCTTTCCGGGAAGTGCGGGAGGAGCTGGGCCTTCGGATACCGCCGGACAGGCTTTGCTTTGCCGCCCGGCAGATTGTGGAGGAAGCAGGCCGGTGCATCCTGGATATCTGGTATGCCCGGATGGATTTCCGGGCGGAGGACTGCGTTCTGCAGGCGGGAGAGGTGGACGGCGTGCGGCTGGTCCCCTTCGCCGAACTGGCGGAAGCCTGCCGCGATAAAGGCCCGGCATACAGGGAAGTGCTGGAGAAAATCCGCGCCCTCTGCGATGCTGTCTGAAATTGAGAAACCCGCCCACTGGGCGGGTTTTTCCTTTGAAGCAGCGGCCTTCACTTGTCCCGGGCCCAGAGATGGAGCCACACCATCAGCACGAACCCCAGCCCCATGACCACATAAAACCACACCATGTCCTCCCCTGAGAAGGCATAAGCGAGAAAGCCGAATACAAAGGCCCAGAAGGCGGAAAGCAGCAGTCCGATTATCCAGAATCCCGCCCGGGTCTTTTGCAGCCAGAAAAGAAACGCAAAGAGCGCCGCGGAAATCAGAAGGCATATTGCCGTGTGGATTCCCCAAACCTGGCTGCAGACAATGCCCGTGATAACGGCAAGAAAGATGCTGTCAAAAAGAATGATGTGCCCGAAAAACAGGCCGACAACGGTCAGCACCAGACCGGCGGCAATCCCGACGGCCAGCGCCGCGCCGTATGCAACAAGGGCTCCCACTAAAAATCCCTCCCTGTGCGCCCGGCTCGATGCATGCCGGGAATGGGGAAAATCACTTTGCAAAATCCGCTTCCATCTGTGCCAGCTTCCGCAGCTCCGTCAGGCGGTCCCGGGTGGGGCTGTACTCCAGGCCCAGGAAGCCGCTGTAGCCGTTGTCCCGCAGCGCCCGGAACACGGCGTCGTATCGGATTTCCCCAATGTCAAGCTCGTGGCGGCCGGGATTCCCGGCGCAGTGGACGTGGCCGATGCGCCCCAGCATGGAAAGGCTGCGGCGGATGAGGTCCCCTTCGGTGATCTGCTGATGGTAAAAGTCGAACAAAATCGTGACCCACGGGCTGTCCACCGCTTCGGCAATCTCCAGCGCGTCCCCGCTCCGCTCCAGGAAATAGCCGCCGTGGTCGATGGCGTTGAGAGGCTCGAAGGCCAGCCGGACGCCGGCATCCTCCAGGAGCGGGGCTGCGGCTTTCAGCCCCTGAATGATGCTCTCCGTCTGGCGCTCCCTGGAAACGCCGGGCATGGCGCTTCCCACCTGGCTGATGAGGGTTTTGCAGCCCAGGCGTCCGGCTGCGGCGAGGCTTTCCTTTAAGCCCTCCAGAAAAATCCCCCGCTGTTCCGGGTCCACAAGGTTCCATTCTTTTGTGCAGAAAGCGGCCGGCGTCAGGCCAAGCTCCTGCTGGCGGCGGAAGATGGCGTCCAGGTCCTTGCCCTGCCAGTTCCAGAATTCATAGGCGGACAAACCCGTCGCCCGGACGGTTTCCATGCCCTCCAGAAATTCCTCCTGGGGCCACATGATATCGATACAGACTGAAAATTTCATATGCTGCTCCTTTCCCGCGAAAGCGCGAAGCTGTCCCTTTTAGGATAAAGCATTTTATGGAATTTTGCAACCCTCTGCGGCGAAAAATGTGCAAAAAGGCATGCAAATGGCGCCGAAATCTGTGCAGAAAATGATCCCGGTTCCTTTTTTCGGGGAATTTACAGATTATCCGGGAATTTTTTGCCGGGATGTGATACAATAAAAGGAACAGGATCCCGTTCCGGCGGCGGGATTTTTCGGAACGGAAGAAGGAGCGGCAGATGAAAATCGAGGAAATTTTGAAACAGATGACCCTGCGGGAAAAAATTGCCCTGACGTCGGGGCGGAGCTTCTGGCGGACCAAGGGGATGAAAAAGTACGGCGTGCCGGAGGTATTCCTTAGCGACGGGCCCCACGGCCTGCGCAAGCAGGAGCGGAAAAACGACATGCTGGGGGTCGGCCCTTCCCGGCCGGCCACCTGCTTCCCCACCGCCGTGACGCTGGCCGGGAGCTGGGACCCGGAGCTGGCGGCCCGGGTGGGGGAAGCCGTGGCGGAGGAAGCGGAGGAATTCGGCGTCGGCGTGGTGCTGGGCCCGGGCGTTAATATCAAGCGCAATCCCCTCTGCGGCCGGAATTTCGAGTACCTGAGCGAGGACCCCTTCCTCTCCGGAAAGCTGGCCGCTTCCTTTATTGCCGCCGCCCAGAAAAACGGGGTGGGGACCAGCCTGAAGCACTTCGCCTGCAACAATCAGGAGTACAAGCGCTTCAATTCCGACAGCGTCCTGGACGAGCGGACCCTGCGGGAGCTTTACCTTCCCGCCTTTGAAATCGCCGTCCGGGAGGGGAAGCCCGCTACCGTTATGTGCGCCTACAACCTTATAAACGGGGAGCATTGCAGCGACAGCCGTCGCCTTCTCACCGGCATCCTCCGGGAGGAGTGGGGCTTTGAAGGGCTGGTCGTCACCGACTGGGGGGCTTTGAACGACCGCACGGCGGCTTTCCGGGCGGGCTGCGACCTGGTCATGCCCGGCGGCAGCGCCTATCAGGAGCGGGAGGCCCGGAAGGCGGTGCTGCGGGGGGAACTGCCGGAATCGGCGGTGGAGGAAAGCGCGGCGCGGGTGCTGCGGCTCGCTTTCCGCGCGCAGAAGGCGCTGGCCGCTCCGCGGAAGGCGGACTGGGAGGGGCATCACGCCCTGGCCGCCCGGGCTGCCGCGGAAGGGGCGGTGCTGCTCAAAAACGAGGGCATCCTCCCCCTTGCCCCCGGGGAAAAGGCCGTCCTCATCGGCAGCATGGCCCGGGAAATGCGCCATCAGGGGGCAGGCTCCAGCCGCATCAGCCCCACCCAGCTGGTTTCTCCCCTGGACGTGATGGGGGAGCTCCCCTTCGCCGAGGGCTGCACGCCCCGGGGGGAAACCAGCGAGGAGCTGCTCCGGGAGGCGGTGCAGCTGGCAGGCCGGGCGGAAACGGCGGTGGTTTTCGCCGGGCTGCCGGACTGCTGCGAGTCGGAGGGGTTCGACCGGGCGGACATGCGGATGCCGGAGGGGCATTGCCGGCTTATTGAAGCAGTGGCCTCCGCCAATCCCAGGACGGTGGTGGTGCTGCTCTGCGGCAGCCCGGTGGAAACCTCCTGGGCGGACCGCGTGGGAGCTATCCTGTACATGGGGCTCCCCGGCCAGGCGGGCGGGGAAGCGGCTGCCGGCCTGCTGTACGGCCGCATAAACCCCGGCGGCAGGCTGGCCGAAAGTTGGCCCATCCGCTATGAGGACTGTCCCAGCGCCGGCTGCTGGGGGCAAAAGGACGCGGAGTACCGGGAAGGGCTCTATGTGGGCTACCGGTATTACGACAAAGCCGGCGTGCCGGTGCGGTGGCCCTTCGGCTACGGGCTTTCCTACACCCGCTTTTCCTATTCCCGCCTGGAAGCGGCGGCGGACGGGGTTTCGGTGACGGTTGCCAACATCGGGGAGCGCGCCGGGGCCGAGGTGGCCCAGCTTTACATTTCCCCGCCGGAAGGGGGGCTCCACCGCCCGGTGCGGGAATTGAAGGGCTTCCGGAAGGTGTTTTTGCAGCCCGGCGAGGAAAAACGGGTCTTTTTCCCGCTGGATGCCCGCAGTTTTGCCCTCTGGGATGGGGAATGGAAGGTCCCCGGCGGGGAATACCGCGTCTCGGTGGGCGGCCTTTCCGCTCCGGTTTGTCTGCCGGGGGAGCCGGTCCCGGCGCCCTTCTGGCAGGCGGGGAGCTGGTACGAACGCCCCGCCGGATTCCCGCCGAAGGAGGACTGGGAAGCCATGCTGGGCCGGGAACACCGGCCTGTGCCCCCGGAACAAGGGCAGTACACCATGGACAGCACCGTCCTGGAAATGAAGGACGGCTCCCTCCTGATGCGGCTCCTCTATTGGGGGATGGAAAAAACGCTCCGGCTGGGCTTCCGTGGGAAAGAGGACCCGGACGGCTCCGATTTCCGCATGGCCATGGCCAGCACAGTGGACAGCCCCCTCCGGTTTATGCAGCAGCTTTCCGGCATCCGCGGCGGCCTGTTCCGCCTGCTGCTGGCGGCAGCCAATGCGCGGCCCGGCAGCAGGCTGCGGCAGTGGTTTGGAAGGACGCCCCGGCAATAAAAAACGCGCCCACCGCTTTGAGTCCGGCGGCGGGCGCGTTTTGATTTTCCCGGGAAATCAGCCCTGTTCCTTTCGGGCGGCCTTTTCCGACTGGATGAGCAGGATGAGCCCCAGCGCAAAGAGCAGGATGAGGGCCAGCACCCCGTAGCTGGAGGAGTGGAAAACAAAGGCGCAGAAAGAGATAATCAGCGGGCCGAAAAAGTCGGCGAATTTTCCGAAGATGTCAAAGAAGCCGAAGTATTCGTTGGAGGCTTCCTTGGGGATCAGCTTCCCGTAGTAGGAGCGGGAGAGGGCCTGGATGCCGCCCTGGCAGAGCCCCACCGCCACCGCCAGCACCCAGAATTCCCAGGTCTGATCCAGCTGGAAGCCGAAAATGCAGATGCCGATGTAGCAGACGATGAAAATCTTGACCATGGTAAGCGCCCCGTATTTTTTGGCCAGCTTTCCGCTGAGGATCGCGCAGGGGAAAGCGATAACCTGGGTCAGCAGCAGGGCGAAAATCATCGCTTCGGAGGAAATGCCCATTTCATCGCCGTAGGAGGTGGACATGGAGATGATGGTATTGACCCCGTCAATGTAGCAGAAATAGGAGAGAATGTAAAAGAGCAGGCTCTTTTTCCGGCAGATTTTCCGGAAAGTGCCGCCCAGCTGGCGAAAAACGTCCCGAATCCCTTCCGGCTTTCCCTCCAGGTGGTAGGTCTGATGGTAGCTCCGCAGCAGCGGGATGGTGAGGCACAGCCACCACACCGCCGTCAGAAGGAAGGAAATCTGGGTGGCGGTTTGGGTGGTAAGGCCGAAGGGGGTGGTAAAAATCAGGGCGATGCCGATGAGAAAGGGGATGCAGCTCCCGATGTAGCCCCAGGCGAAGCCGTGGGAGGAAACCATGTCCATCTTTTCGTCGGTGGTGACGTCGGTGAGCATGGAGTCGTAAAAGATGTTGCAGGCGGTGTAGCCCACCCGGGCGATGATGAAAAGCACCAGGAACGCCACCCATTCGGCGGTGAAGGACATGGCCAGAAGCCCCGCCACCCCCAGCAGCAGCGAGGTGGTGAACATTTTCTTTTTCATTCCGCCGTAGTCCGCAATCGCGCCCAGAATGGGGGAGAGCACCGCCAGAATCAGCACGGCGGCGGAGGTCACGGTTCCCCAGATTCCGGTTGCCTGTTCCGGAGAGAAGCCCTCCGCTTCCGCAAGGCTGCGGAAAAAGATGGGAATGGTGGTGGATACCAGCAGGATAAAGGCGGAGTTTGCCACATCGTACAAAATCCAGTTCTTTTCCCCGCAGGTCAGCTTTTGATCGGCCATGTTCAGTCGACTCCTTTTGCAAATTCTTTTCTGTGTTAATATTATTTTACACGCAAATCCTTGAAATGTAAAGGGATTTTGTGTATAATTTATGGAAAGGCCAAGAAAAAAGGGGAATGCAGATGAAAACGATCGTTGCACTCAGGCTGGAACGACAGGGATTCTGCCCGCATGTGTCGGAGGAGAGCTTTCGGGAGCTGTTCCGGCGGATGTCGCCGGTGGCGCCCCCTTACTGGTGCTGCCCGGGGAGCCCGCCGGAGCTGCGCTGCCGCACGGATTTCGACAGCGCGGCTTCCTGTTTTGCGGCGCGGGCCCGCCGGGAGATTGTAAAAGGGCGGTTCCAGGCGGGAAACATTGCGTATATTCTTGCGGAAGAGCTGCCGCTCTTCGCAGCCCTTTACCAGTCCGGCGGGGGGCTGTCCGAGCGGGAACGCGCGCTGCGCGCGGTGCTGGAGCGGGAAGGGCCCATGAGCGTCCGGATGCTGAAGGAATTTACCGGCGAGCCGGTGAAGGAGCTGACTGCCGACCTGCACAGGCTGCAGAAGCGCTTCCTCGTCTTTGAGGACCAGGCCGACAGCGAATGGGACCGCTGCTGGTACCGGATGGAGGAGGTTTTTCCGGAGCTGGACCGGGCAAAGCCGCCGTTTGAGGCGGCGCTGGAGGAGGTGCTGCTCCGGTTTGTGCAGCTCAATGTCACTGCCGGCGTGGAAGCGGCGGTCTCCTTCTACCATCTGCCGGTCCGGAAAGTGGAGGCGGCGTTCCAGCGGCTGCTGATTGAGGGAAAGCTGACGCTCTGCCGGGAGGAATTTATTCTCCCCCGGGACGTCCCGCTGCTGGAGAAGGAGATGGAGCCGCCGCGCTGCGTATTTGCCCTGAACCGGAACGACTTTCTGGTGAAAGCCAATGAATACTGGCTGCGGGAGGTGTACCGCTACCCGGGCCGGGAGGTGCTCCAGTATCTTCTGATTGATGGGGAATTCGGCGGCGTCACGGTGGGGAAATTCCGCAACGGACCTTTTGAAATTGAGGACATCCTGCTCAACCTTCCGCCGGAGGAATGGAAGGGGCGCAGGGAGGAAATCCTAAAGGCAGTGGGCCTGGAAAATCCGGCGTCCGTCCCGCGGCGATACTGCGGAAAGCCGCTGTGATGCGGCGGAGCAAAGAAAGGAAGGAATTGATTATGGCAGATTTTTTAACCCATGACCTGTTCGGCGATATGGTGCGGAAAGAAGCCCCTGTAGAAGTGCGGGAGCTGGCGGGCCAGTATCCGGAGGCTTACCGGTGGGGGCTCCAGGGACCGGACATTCTCTTTTTCCGCAGCCTTTGGAAGGAGGGCGGACCGTTCCACCATGCGGCGGGGCGGATGCATGGGGAAAATACCGACGGCCTTTTTTTCGCCATGACGGAGCATATCCGCCGCCAGGAAGGGGAGAAGCAGAAGGTGCTGCTTTCCTATTTTTACGGATTCCTGTGCCATTACGCGCTGGACAGCGCCATTCATCCCTACGTGTACGCCCTCCAGAAAAAGGGCGTGGAAAAGAATCCGGGCGTCATGTCCGGGGTCATCCACTGCCAGATTGAAACGGACATTGATATGGCCCTGTACAGCCGCTGGGAAGGGCGGCCGATTACGGATTTTCACCCCTACGACGGCCACCATCTGCCCACCGGCCAGCAGTGGATAATCGGCGAGCTGTATGAAACGGTGCTGCTGGAGGTTTACGGCGAGGTCGTCCCGGCGGAGGAAGTGACGCATTCCTTTGCGGACACCCTTCTGGTGGAGGAGCTGCTCTACCGCCAGGGGAAAAAGCTGGGCAAGGCGGCTTACGCGCTGGGGCTTTTCCGCCCGGAATGGAGCGATTTTGTGAGCCACGCCAAAATCGCCGCCCCTTCCTGGGACGCGCTGAACCTCAAAAAACGCGGCTGGCGCAGCCCGGACGAACCGGAGGTCCTGCGGAAGGACAGCGTCCCCGAAATCATGGAGCAGGCGGAAGGCCGGGTGCTCCAGCTGATGGAGGCCTACGTCCGGATGTTCGCCGGTCTGGAGTGGGGCGCCCTGCACTACGAGGTGTCCTTCGACAACGGGAACCATTTTGCCGGGAACTGAAAACGCATAATCCCCGCCCGGTGCGAATAGGATAGAAGTGACACCAGGCGGGGGAGGATGATCGTGTGCGGAAGCGGCGCGTGCGGCAGCCAAATCGAATTTTAGGGGCGGCAGCCATCCTGCTGGGAATGCTGCTGTTCTTTTTTGCGGCGGGCCGTTTTTTAGAGCGGGAGGATGCCAAAAATGCGGACAGCGGGGCGCTTTCCGGCGTATCTGCGGTCATCCTGGACCCCGGACACGGCGGGGAGGACGGCGGCGCGGTGGGCGCGGAGGGGACGGTGGAGAAGGACCTGAACCTTTCCATCGCCCTCAAGCTGCGGGATTTGCTGGAGCTGCAGGGCTTTACGGTCTACATGACCCGGGAAGAGGACGTGATGACCTGCGATCCCGGCCTGGAAGGCATCACCCAGCGGAAAAAATCCGACATGCATAACCGCCTGGCCCTGATGGACGCCCACCCGGAGGCTGTCGTCCTTTCCATCCACCAGAACCTTTTTGAGCAGGCCCGGTACAGCGGGGCGCAGATGTTCTACGGCAAAAAGAACCCCTGGAGCAAGGAGCTTGCCCAGTGCCTTCAGGACGCCTTCGCCTCCCAGCTGCAGCCGGATAACCTGCGGCAGATTAAGCAGGGGGAAAAGGACCTGTACCTTCTCTGGGAGAGCGAAAATCCCATCGTGCTGGTGGAGTGCGGCTTTCTGTCCAACCCGGAGGAGTGCGCGAACCTGCGGGATGAGGAATACCAGAGCAAGGTGGCGTTCACCATTCTGGCGGGGCTTATGAACTGGAAAAGCGGCGGGCAGTAAACGGACACAAAAGCAGGGCGGACCGCACTGGTCCGCCCTTTCTCAATGCTCTGTGCGCTGTATCAGCCTGCCCACGTAAAATTCTCTTTTCCCGCGCCGGCCTCAAAATGGCACTTGACGATGCCCAAATCCACCTTGGAATAAAAGCCGCCCAGGGATTTTGCCGCGACGGTGTTTCCGCGGAGGGAAATCAGGAATTTCTGCTGGTTCATGGCGGTGGGAGCCAGCATCGCCGCCTCCATGCCCCTGCGGAACCAGTCCGGCATGGCTCCCTCCGCCTGGCAGAGGGTCTCCATCGGTTTGCTTCTGTGGGCGGCGCCCTGGACGGCGCCGTGTCCCAAAGCCAGCACGCACACCAGCTTTTCCCCGGGGGCGACGGTGCAGCGGCTCTTTGCCGCCCCTTTTCCAAAGGTCATGGCCACCCAGCAGGTATTGAGCCCCAATGTCTGGGCCAGCAGGACCAGCCGCTCCCCGCAATACCCCAGACGTTCCTCCAAATCAACGCTCTTTTGGCCGATGAGGGCAATATAGTTGCGCACGCCGGAGAACTTGCCGTAATGGGCCATCAAACTGTCAAAGGCCTTCGGTTCGTCGGTCACAAGCTGAATGTGCAGCCCGCCCTCTTGGTTGCAGGCGTCAATCTCCTTTTGCAGCGCCGAAACGGTCTCCGGTTTCAGCGGGGCGTCCTTGTAGCTGCGCACCGAGTGGCGGGCCTGCATTGCTTCCAAAATCGTCATGCAAATCATCCTTTCATTCTTCCAGGTTGGGATAGGCGCCCTGAGAGGCCGCTTCCGCGACCCGGCACACATGGTCCACCAGCGCCTTAATTTCTCCCCATTTGCCCAGGTTGGCGTCCACATAATAATAATTCATGGTGCCCTGCCGGTGAACGCTGACCAGCCCGGCATCCTTGAGGATGCGCAGATGGTGGGATACGGCCGGCCGGGAAAGATGGGTGCGCCTGGTGATTTCAGGCACGCGCATCCCCGCGGTTTCGTGTTCCAGTAAGGCGATAAAAATCTGCTGGCGGGTCTCATCCCCCAGCGCCACAAAGGAGCTTTGCAGCGCCCGGAATTCCTCCGCCAGGGACTGCCGCTGCACTCTGCATTCGTCCATGTCCGCCCTCCTCTGACAAACAGTTTAAACTCTTGAACCATTATAGCACAAAACTTCCCGTTTGATGCCATTGGGAAAGAAAATCGAGACGGATTTTTTTGCATTCTGTTTCAGCACACAAAAAGGCCGCCTCACGGGCGGCCTTGCATCTGTTTTTTGCTTGTCGGATTAAAGGGACGGCGTATCGGTGAGGAGGATTTCCGGCTTGTCAAAGCCTTCCAGCTCCAGCACCACAATCTCGTTTTCCCCGTCCTTCAGCAGGGGAGCGGGCAGATAGAGGGTCTTCTGCGGCCCGGCGGGGTTCCAGTACCGCCCCAGGTTGAAGCCGTTGATGTAAACGCAGCCCTTGGTGAAGCCGTCCAGTCGGACAAAGGTGTCGGCCTTCTCCGCAACGGTGAATCTGCCGCGGAAGAATCCGGGGCAGCTCCCGCTTTCCGCGCCGGCGCGGAAGGACAGAGCGCGCAGGTCGTCGCAGGGGAGGGAATACATCTTCCAGCCGAACTGGAACTGATACCCCAGCTTGACGCCCTGCAGGATGCCCTTTTCATCCCGCAGCTTGGGGCCGTAGTTGATGCGCCCCAGGTTTTCCACCAGAAGGGACAGGGTGGCTTCCTCTCCGGTGGCGAGCTTCACCTTGACGGAGTCGTTGCGTTTTCCGGTGCGTTCCTTCACGCCCTGCTTTACGCCGTTTAAGTAGAGGATGGCGCGGTCGTGCAGCCCTTCAATCACCACATCGGATTCCTCGCAGGGCCCGTGGAGGGTGGTTTCATACAGGACGAAACCGAAATCCTGGCCCAGCTCTTCCATCGTCTTGGTGTGGGCGCAGAGGACCGGCTCCGGCAGGTTTTCAAACATCGGGGCCTGTTCGGTGAGCGCCACGGTCCCGTAGGCCTTTTTGGGCAGATTGCCGACCTCCAGCTCCGGCGCTTTGCCCAGATATTTTTCCACCACGGCCTTGACCGCGTAATATTTGGGCGTCAGGTCGCCGCATTCGCTCACCGGCGCGTCGTAGTCGTAGCTCGTCACGGTGGGCATGATGCCGCTCTCATCGTCATAGTTGGCGCCGTTGATAAAGCCGAAGTTGGTGCCGCCGTGGAACATGTACATGTTCACCGAGCCGCCGTCCGAAAGCATCTCCTCCATGGTCTGGGCGGTGTCGTCGCCTTCCCGGACGTGGTGGGCTTCATACCAGTGGTCGAACCAGCCGTTCCAGAATTCGGTGCACATGGCGGGCTGGCCGGGGCGGAAATTGCGCAGGATGGCAAAGCTCTCTTTTCCGCGGCTGCCGAAGTTGGCGGTGGCCAGATATTCCGGCAGGGTCCCGCCCGCAAGCATGAGCTGGGTGGGGCCGTCAGATGTAAAGTACAATTCCTTCACATCATTGTCCCGGTAGATTTGGGCCACGGCGCGGAGGTACTCCTTGTCGTTGCCGTAGCTGCCGTACTCGTTTTCCACCTGGATTGCGATGATATTTCCGCCGTTTTCGCCGAAATAGGGGCGCAGCTCGGCAAACAGCTTCTGATAGTAGCGGGAAACCTTGGCGAGGAATTCCTCGTCATAGCAGCGCAGGTGCATCTTCTGGTAATTGAGCAGCCAGGAGGGCAGCCCGCCGAATTCCAGCTCGGCGCAGATATAGGGGCCGGGGCGCAGAATCACATAAAGGCCCAGGTCCCGAGCGGTGCGGATAAACCGCGCGATGTCCAGCCCGCCGGAGAAGTCAAACTCTCCCTCGCGGCGTTCGTGCAGATTCCAG
Source organism: Candidatus Merdivicinus intestinavium (assembly GCA_018713245.1). GTDB lineage: Bacteria > Bacillota > Clostridia > Oscillospirales > Ruminococcaceae > Merdivicinus > Merdivicinus intestinavium. The sequence goes on along the minus strand of DVFM01000083.1, from coordinate 7,193 downwards.
CAGGTGTAGGTTTCCACACAGTTGAAGCCGGCGGCGCGCAGCTTTTTCAGCCGGTCCTCCCAGTAGTCGGGCACCACCCGGAAATAATGGATGGTTCCGGAAACGATGCGGAAGGGCTCGCCGTCCAGATAAAATTGTTTGTCGTCAAAAGTCAGCCTGCTCATGGATATCCTCCTTTTTCCCGGCGGTGTCCGCCGGAATATCTGATACCAGTATAACGGGAAACGGCCGATTTGGCAAGAGGAAATAAAAAATTGGAAATCAATCAGGAAAAATGAATCTCTCCGGCAATGTTCCGGGCGAAAATTTCCCGGATTGTATCCAGGCTGCCGGTCTGCCCCAGCGCCCACATCAGCTTGGTGACGGCGGCTTCGGTGGTCATATCGCCGGCCGGAATGGCGCCTGCTTCCAGGATTTTGCGGCCGACCTCGTAGATGGAGAAATCGCTGGCGTCGTAAAGGCATTGGCTGCACACCACGACGGCGATCCCCTTTTCCACCAGCGCGCGGATCTTTTCCGACAGGTCCCGCCGGATGAAGTGGAGTCCGCCCGCCCCGAACGCCTCCAGAATGACGCCGCGGTAGGGCAGCTGCGCCAGCGCGTCGAAGATGCGGGGATTGGTGCCGGGAATGAGCTTGAGCAGGAATACGTCGTTGCAGAGGCGGCTGTTGAGCGCCGTTTCGCCCTCCGGCGGCGGAGAATTGTCATAAACCGCCAGCCCGTTTGCCATGACCTCGCCGCGGATGGGGGAGTTGACGCTGGCGAAGGCGTCGATTCCCATGGCCCGCACCTTGACCGCCCGGCAGCCCAGGATGATCTTGTGGTTAAACGCCACGCTGACCCCGTGCAGCCCGGCGTCCACGGCGGCAAAGGCGGCGGCCAGGTTTCCGGGGGCGTCGGAGAGGGGGAGGGAAATGGGCATCTGCGAGCCGGTGAGCACCACCGGCTTTTTGAGGTTCTCCAGCATAAAGGTGAGCATGGAGGCGGTGTAGGCCATGGTGTCGGTGCCGTGGGTGACAACGATGCCGTCGTAATCCGGCAGGGATTCGTAAACCGAACGGGCGATCAGCTGCCATTCCTCCGACTGGATGTTGGAGCTGTCCAGATTCAGGATATTGCGGCTCTGAATTTCATAATGGCGCGAAAATTCCTGGATGACCCGGGTCAGAGCGGGCGGCGCGGCTTCCGGGACGAGGCCGTCCTCGCCCGGCACCGAAGCGATGGTGCCGCCGGTTGTGAGAAGCAGGATCTTTTTCATTCTTTTGCTCCTTCCATCTGCGGAATTTCCCGGAGAGCAGTCTCCACTTCCGCCTTTTTCTCCAGATATGCCTGGTGGTTGTTGTATTCCTTTTCCCAGATATAGGCTTCGGCCAGGCCGAGAAGCAGCCGGTAAATGCGCAGCTTCTTTTGCCGGGCAGGGGAGTCCTCCGGCGCTTTCCCATAGCCTGCCAGAAAGTCGGGTGTTATCATCCAGGGAGTGGAAAAATCATAGTCGGGGTCGCCGAAATAGGCGCGGTCCCCGTCAATGATGGCCGCCACCTCCCAGTGATCCCCGGTTTGCCGGACGAGAATGTTCCCCTCCCAAAGGTCGGTGTGGGCCAGCCGCGGCTTTCCGCACTCCAGAAGGGCGCGGTTTTCCTCCAAAAGGGCGCGGACGCCGTCGAGAACCCCGCGCTCCATCAGGCTTGCTTCCAGCAGCATGCCGGAAATGTCCGCCAGCTCCCCAATCAGCGCCTCCGCCCAGCTTCCGCTGCCGTTTCCGTTCGTTACATCATACACGCGGCCGAAGGAGCGGCCTCCGATTTGATGGAACCGCGCCATCAGACGGCCGGTTTCCCGGTAAAGGCCCGGCTTTGCCTCCGGCGGGACGGCGGGGTCGCACAGGGGGAGCGAGTCAATGCACGCCACCAGCATGTAATCCCGGTCCAGCAGGGTTTTGGAGGAGTCCGCCGCCAGCACATGGGAACAGGGGATTCCCGCTTCTTCGCAGAGACGGTCCACTTCGGCTTCGGCATCCATCAAATGGAGCTCATAAGGGAGAAGCAGCTCCGGCCGCACCGGCCCGGCGCGGAGAATAACAGGCGGCGCGTCCGCGAAATCAATGCGGACCGTATTGTTGAAAAGCCCTCCTTTCAGAGCGGTAAAGCCCAGCCGTTTCATCCCGGGGAAATGGCGCTCCGCAACAAGCCGGACCTCTTCTTCGGTCAGCGGCCGGGCAATCAGGGAGCCTTCAATCATAGAAAAACCTCTTTTCTGTGGACATAAGAATGACAGTATTTCGGGCCGGGAAACCCGGCCCGCTGCGGAAACTTTTGAAAAACAGGGAATCCCTCCGCCGAGATGCATCCGGCTGCATCGGCACGCAATTTGTGCGCCTATTTAAGCAATAGGAGACAACGGCTTGCGCAGCTAGTGGAAGCTGTGCGGCCGCGTCGAATCGGCCGCCCGATCTCTGAGCGCGGGAACCCTCCGCCGAAGTCCGACGCGGGGGAAACAGCCGCGGTGCCATATCAGAAGGACAGCCGCGCTTAGTAAAACGCGATAGGGGACTGCGGCACCGAGCCGTTGTCGTGTATCACAACGGCTTATGCAGTTGGTAAGAAGCTGTGCGGCTGCGTCGAATCGGCTGCCCGGCCCCCGGGCGCGGGAGGTCTCTGCCGAAGGCGTGACTTGTTCACGCCGGCCGAAGCCTGACGCGGGGAAAACAGCCGCGGCGACATATCAGCGGCGATCCGCCGCTATTTGAGTTCCACAATGGTGACGCCGTCCTCGCCCTCGCCGTAAACGCCCAGACGGAAGGATTTCACGCATTTGAGCTCCTTCAGACGCTTCTGAACAGCGGCCCGCAGCGCGCCGGTGCCCCGGCCGTGGATGATGGTGGCTTGATTCACATGGGTCAGGACGCAGTTGTCCAGAAAAGCGTCCAGTACGAAAATCGCTTCGTCGGTGGTCATCCCCCGGAGATCGCACTCGGTGGGGGCGCGGCGGCCGGATACATTCACCGACCGGCTCACGGAACCGCGCTGTTTTCCCACATTGGAGCCGTTGAACTGCACTTTCTTTTTCTCAATCAGGCGGAGATTTTCGAGCTTCGCCTTGGTTTTGATGATGCCCGCCTGAACCAGTACATTGCCGGATTTGTCCGGGTCCTGAATGACGGTGCCCTCCTTGTCAATGTCCACAATGAGAACCGCGTCGCCCTTTTTCAGGGGGCGGGGGAGAACATAGCCGTCGTTGGAGGGCCCGCCGGAGACGGGATTGGCCGTGTCGTACATTTTCCCCAGCCGGGAGCGGAGCTGGGACCGGGCGGCCAGGGCGCGCTTGGAAAATTCCGCCTTGTCCTGCTCTTTGCGGATGTCGTTGAGCTCGTCCATGAGGGCGTTGGCCTGCCCCTGAACCTGGGAAACAATCTGCATGGCCTGCTGTTTGGCCTTTTCCACCTCGGCGGCGCGCTCTGCCGCCAGTTTCTGCTGGTAGTCCTTAATTTCCTTCCGGGCCCGGTTGATCTCCGCCTGCGCTTCCTCCACTTCCCGGGTACGGGCTTCAAATTCCTGCCGGGAGGCTTCCAGGGATTCAATTACGTCCTCAAACCGCTTGTTTTCGCTCTGGACCAGCTCCTTGGCGTGGTCGATGATGTCGTCCGCCAGCCCCAGCTTCTGGGAAATGGCGAAAGCGTTGGACCGCCCCGGAACCCCGATGAGCAGGCGGTAGGTGGGCTTCAGGCTCTCCACATCGAATTCGCAGCAGGCGTTTTCCACTTTTTCGGTCTGCAAAGCGTACATTTTCAGTTCCGCATAGTGGGTGGTGGCCGCCACGCGGCAGCTGCGCTTGCGGAATTTTTCCAGAATGGCGATGGCCAGCGCCGCGCCCTCCACCGGGTCGGTGCCGGAACAGAGCTCATCCATCAGCACCAGGGAGCGGTAGTCCGCTTCCTTCAGAATGGAAACCAGGTTGGTCATATGGGCGGAGAAGGTGGACAGGGACTGTTCAATGCTCTGTTCGTCGCCGATGGCCACCAGGATGTTTTCAAAGGTGGAGATGGTGGAGCCGGAGGAAACCGGGATGAGCAGCCCGCACATGGCCATCAGGGTCAGAAGGCCGATGGTCTTTAGGGTGACGGTCTTGCCGCCGGTGTTGGGGCCGGTGATGACCAGACAGGTGAATTCCCCGCCCAGCCGCACATCGACCGGCACCACCTTTTTGGGGTCGATGAGGGGATGGCGCGCTTTTTTGAGCTCAAGACAGCCGTTTTCGGTGACGGCGGGCATGATGGCGTTCATTTTGGAGGCCAGCCGGCTTTTTGCAAAGAGGACGTTCAGGTCCATGAGCTTGCCGAACAGGAGGGTGATGTCCTCGCCGCAGTCGGCGCAGCGGGCGGAAAATTCCGCCAGAATCCGCTCGATTTCCTCTTTTTCCTTGGCCTGGAGAACCCGGATTTCGTTGTTTGCTTCCACAACCCCCATGGGTTCGATGAAGTAGGTGGAGCCGGAAGCGGAGGTGTCGTGGACCAGGCCGTCCACCGCGCCCCGGTATTCCGCCTTGACGGGCACCACGAAGCGCCCGTCCCGCATGGTGACGATGGAGTCCTGGAGGTATTTCTGGTAGGTGTTGGAGTGAATGAGCTTATCCATCCGCTCCCGGACCTTCAGCTCGGTCTGGCGGATCTTCCGCCGGATGGCCAGGAGTTCGCCGGAGGCCGTGTCCGCTACCTCTTCCTCATTGACAAAGGCGGCGGAAATGTCCCGCTCCAGGGATTGATTGGTGTAAAGGGAGAAGAGCCCCTCGGTGATGGAATTTTCCTCGTCCTCAAATTGCCGCGCCCACTGGAGCAGGGAGCGGGACTGGCGCAGCACGGCGCCGATGTTCAAAAGGTCCCGAATGGAGAGGACGCCTCCCGCCATGGCGACCTTGAGCTTCCCGCCGGGGTCGTGCATCCCCGAAAAAGCGGGGGAGCCGAACCGGACGGAGAGGTTGAAGGCGTCGTCGGTGCGCTTCAGGGAGCGGGTGACTTCGTCAATGTCGGTTTCCGGCTCAATGGACAGGGCCATCTGGCGGGAAGTTTCGCAGCAGGTTTCCTCCGCCAGCATTTCCAGCACCTTGTCCAGTTCCAGAACTTTGGTGTATTTTTTGTGTATCATAGCGAGTACCTCAATTTGATTGATGAATCAGGCGTTTTGCTTCTTCATATTGTTTATTGGAGACATAGAAAATGTATTCCAGTTCCGCCTGCAAATTTTCCCCCAGCGTCCCCGCCGCGGCCCGGGAACCGGCGGCCATGGGGGAGGGGCTTTTGCGGTTGACGGTTTTGATGGTATATTCAATGCTGTTTGCCGACAGGATTTCCCGGATTTTTGCCTGCTCCGCCATGGAGAAGGTGGAAGTCAGTTCTTTTTTCGTGAAAATATTCATAAAAAACCTCCTTTCATCTGGGCGCGAATTTATTCCAGCAAATTTTCCGAAACGCATCCGAAAACGATTTGCAGGGGCGGTCATCGGCCGCCCGCCGTTTCGGGGATTCCGGCTTCTTTTGCAAACACTGTCATGGAAACGCCGTCGTCCCGGACAAGAATATCGCCGGGAAATTTCCGGAACCGCCACACCACATACAAATCTCCGGCTGCGCCGCCGATGTTGGCGATCTGAAGCCCGTAAACGATCCAGAACCAATCCGCCGGGACCAGCGGGAGAAAGACGAGCAGAATCACGCCCCACAGCACAAGGGGCGCCAGGGCAATGACAATGTAAGCGCGCTTCGGAAAATAATCCGCGCTTCCCGCATAAGCGTAAAGGCCGGTGAATCCGTATTGAACCCGGCTTTTTCCGTACCGGCCCATGGCGAAGCCGTGGGTCCACTCATGAAGGATGATGTAGGCCGCCGCGCCGGCCAGCAGCACGCCCCACCGCAGGAAATAAAGGACCGGGTCCGACAAATCAAATAGCGGCCCGACCGGCACGAGAAACAGAACGGGGATCAGCATTGCCGCCATAATCAGCAGCGCAAGGCCGTTGACCAGCAGAGCGGTCTTTTTATCCTTTTGCAGATTCAGATTTAATATTTCACAATAGCCTTCGGGCAGTGTGTCGAACGCCTTCATGGACGTCTCTCCTTCCTGTCATCTGATGCTTTTGTAAAAATCCAGCGATTTGAACTGCCCGCCGGTCTGGCAGAGGGCGAAATATTCCGTCACCAGCCCCAGGGCGTTTTCGCTGTCCGGGGTCAGCTTGAAGGAAAAGAGCTTTTCGTCCGGCGCTTCGCAGATATGCCGCATAGCGAGGAATACCGGCTGAGGGAGCTTCATCCGCGGCCGGTCGGCGGGCATGGCGTCCAGGCAGTTTTCGCAGAAAAGGGTTCCGTCCAGCGGGAAAAAGGTGAGCTCTTCCTCCGCGCCGCACCGCAAACAGCCGCTTAAATCCGGCGCAAAGCCGGACAGGCAGAGCACCCGCAGCTCGTAAACAGCCTTGAGCAGGGCGGGGGAGCGTTTCCCCTGTTCCAGCAGCCAGAGGGTGTTGAGCAGCAGTTTCAGGCAGGCGCCGCCGTTGTCCCGGTCGGGAAGGATAAAGCGGGTGAGTTCGCAGAGATAGCTCGCCAGCGAGATTTTCTGCAGGTCCGTCCGCAGGCCGTAAAAATTCCGCAGAAGATCGGCGGAATCCACTATGTACCCGCTTTTGCCGGAGTAGAGGCAGAGGTCGTCGTAGGCGAGGATTTCCGCGGCGGCGGAGAGCTTGGAGCGCGCTCCGCCGATATGCCGCCCGATGGCTTCAATGAGCCCCATGTCCTCCGTGAGAATCACGAGCTTTTTGTCCTGATCCCGCATGGGGATCTGCCCCAGGACGATACCACGGGTTTTGACCGTCAAAGGGCGTGCCTCCTTCCAGTGCCTTATAGGTCAGATAATCGGCGATGCTGCCGGTCTGTTCAAAATGTTCCCAGGCGTTTTGCAGAGATTTGTTTTCCATAGCTTTGGCCTCCGGCGTTGAAATGCGGGTGTTGTCCCGTTATTAGCATATCCGCCGGAGGATTTTTTAAAGCTGGTATTTTTTTACGCCGCAGAGAATCCCGGCGCGAGAATCTCAAGCCGCGGCGACATGGCCGCCCGGGCACCGGCTATGTTAGCAGAACGGGACCCCATCCCCCAGAGACGCGGCTCGTCCGCGCCAGCCAAATCCCAGCGCGAGAATCTCAAGCCGCGGCG
>DVFM01000082.1 GCA_018713245.1 Candidatus Merdivicinus intestinavium | reverse complement strand
ATCCGACATGGTAATTTTATAGAACACCGGGAGGAATCCGTTATGACGGAAAAAATGAGGAAGCCGATTGCCCGCCTGCTGCTGACCTATTTCGCCGTGCTGACCATTCCCATCCTGATCAGCGTCTTTGCGTTCCAGTCCGCGTACCAGGCGATCGAAAACAGCACCCGGTCCTCCATGGCCGCCGCTCTCCAGCAGACCAGCGCGGCGCTGGAACAGCGAATCAGCGAAATTGAAACCATCACCTACGAGCTTTATCAAAACAACGAGCTGATCCGCTTCGGCCTGGAAACCGACGGCATGGAGGGGACCACTCCGTCCAAACTGCTGGAGCTTCAGCACAATCTCCCCAGCTACAGCGTTTCCAACCAGTTCATTGCGGATTATTACATCCTGTTTCCCAACAGCGAAATTGTCCTGAACAACAAGCTGGCCTACACCTACGAAAAATTTTTCCAGTATTATCTGCGGTATGAACGCATCCCTCTGGAAACCTGGCGGGAATGGGGGCTTCGGGACGCTTATCCCAGGGTTTTGGAAAACCAGCCCATCTGGATGCAGGAGCAGGGCGGCGGCGGGCAGAAAGTAAACGGCATGGAGCGTCAGGCAGGCGTCGCCTTTTTAATGAAAAGCGGCAGAAGCTATTCCAGCCGGATGTACATTATGATTCTGGTGGATGAGGAGGAGCTGCGCAGCCTTGTGCAGAATAATCTGCACAGCGACGCCGATTACATCCGCATTTCCGACGAAAACGGGACCATCCTCTTTGAAGCCGGCGCCTCCGAGGCTTACCGGGACTACGTCCTCCCCCCGGCGCAGGACGGGGATTCCTTCCACTATGTCCGGGACGAAAACGCCTTTATCACGACGCATTATTCCGAAAATCTCCGGTGGAACATTGTCTCCATCCGCCCTTACCGCGACGTTATGAGCAATCTGACCCGGGTGGGCCGCATCATCTGGATCTGCATTGCCCTTTCCTTTCTGATCGGGCTGGGGATTGCCGTGCTGTTCACCGTGCGGAAGAACGCCCCGGTCATGAGCCTCCTGCACGACAACCACGCCCTGCGCCAGCGCCTGGAGGCCCAGAAGCCCTTTATGCAGAACACCTTTTTGGAGCGCCTCCTGGCGGGAAGGCTCGAAAACCGGGAAATTGAAACGGTGGCCTCTTATTTGCAGATCCCCATTATGAAAGACTGCCGGTGTGCGGTAGCGCACTTTTTTGACATGGAGCACAACCGCGAGCGGCTGGAGCAGGCCAAGCTGCAGCTTTCCAACGCCCTGGAGCAGCAGGCGGGGCAGGGCGCCTGCTACTGCCACGACATTGCCGCCGACAAGCTGGCCTGCGTTTTTGTGGAGGACACGAAATTCTTCGGAAACGGCGCGGAAGAACGCTGGGCCGCTCTTATCGAGCAGGCCGGCCTCAAGGGCGAGCGCTGCCGCATCGCCGTCAGCCTGTGCGAAAGCCGCCGGCCTTTCCGGTCCGTCAGCATTTCCGTGAAAGCGGCGCTGCACGCCCTGGATTACAAGGACTGGGAACAGGGCTTTCAGGTCCTTCGGGCCGAGGATTTTGACGCCGACGGCATTTTAACCGATACGAAAGATATTTTTGAACGCATCGCCATGCTGGAAAACTGCATCCGGGCGGGAGCCGGGCAGAAAACAGCCCTTACCTTCCAGGCCATCCGCCAGGCTCTGATGACCAACGGCAGCAGCCGGGAATGCCATATTTTCGTCTACACCCTGCTGGATTTCCTGGGGAAGCAGGGGGAGGAAGCCGAATGCGCGGAGGCGGTGCAGGAATTTGAGGAAAGAGTCCCGCAGAATTCCATGGCGGACAATCTGCACCATCTGGGAAAAATCTGCGTCACGGCGGCGGAGAACATCGGCCGCAGCACGGAGCTGCGCAAACAGACGGTTTTTGACGACATTGCCCGCTATATCGAGACCCATTACCCGGACCAGAGCCTTTCCCTCTCCCTTCTTTCGGAGGAATTCGGCATTTCCGAAACCTACCTCTCCCAGCAGTTTAAAAAGCACTTCGGGGAAAACCTTTCGACCTACCTGGAAAACGTGCGGATGAAGCGCGCCGAGGAGCTGCTGCTCCATTCCCGGTACAGCATCAATGAAATCGCCGTCCTGGTGGGATACAACTCGGCCAACACCTTCGGCAAGGTGTTCAACAAAAAATACAGCGTAAGTCCCTCCGCTTTCCGCAGCAGCCGCGCCTCCCAAAAGTAGCCGCGGCCCAAAACGGGGAAAAATCCGCATCCCATGGATTTTTCCCGCCCGTTTCACTGGAATTTTCCGGTTTTTCAAAAATATCCGCTTGCCGTGCAGTGCATATTCATGCTATATTCGACTCACAAACCAGGCGAAATTTGTTGCATTCACCCATTCTCATGCCGCCGGGTTCAAAACTCACCACAATTTACAACTGGACAGGAAAGCGAGGATGACCTTATGCGTACCAAACTGAAATCGAAATTGTCCGCTCTGCTGTGCGCCGCGATTCTGGCGTCGATGCTGGCCTCCTGCGGGGAGGGCGGGTCCTCCCAGAGCGAAAGCAGCGCCGCGTCCGGCGGGGACAGCGGGAGCAGCGTTTCCGCCGACCTCGGGGATTCCGGCTACCCCGAGTACCTGAACCCCGTCGGGGAGCTTCCCATTGTCAAAGAGTCGATTACCCTGACCGCCTTCGCCCCAAACAACGGCTGCAACAACGACTGGAGCTACGGCGAAAACGAATTCAGCACCTGGCTTATTGATCAAACCGGAATCAATCTGGACATTACGCTCACTTCTGACGTCGATGCAAAGGAAAAGCTCAGTTTGATGATTACGGGCGGCGAATACCCGGATATCCTCTTCTCCAGCGGTCTGACACTCTCGGAGCAGCAAATATATGGGACGCAGGGCCTGCTTCTGCCGCTCAACGACCTCATCGAGCAGTACGCGCCCAACGCGCAGGCGATGTTTGAAGCCTATCCGCTGGCGCAGCAGTCCTTTACCCTCAACGACGGGAACATGTACGACCTGCCCTCGGTCAACGAATGCTATCACTGCGGGATGACCCAGAAAATGTGGGTTTACAGGCCCTGGCTGGAGCAGTTGGGCGGCGAAGCGCCTGCCACCACCGAGGAATTTTACCAGTATCTGAAATCCGTCCAGTCCACCGACCTGAACGGGAACGGCGAAAACGATGAAATCCCTCTGGCCGGCAGCCCCAAAGGCTGGGACACCAACATGGAAGGTTTTTTGATGCAGCCCTTTGCCTACACGGAAACGTATGTGGAAAACGGCACGGTGAAAATGCCCTATGCCGAAGAAGGCTGGCGGGAAGGCCTGCGGTATCTGAATAAGCTCTATACGGAAGGATTGATGGCGCCGGAGAGCCTGATTCAGGACGATACGCAGCTAAAACAGATGGCCAGTATGCCTGAGCATGTCCTTGCCTGTTCTCCCGGCGGATACCAGGGCTCTATTACCTCCGTTACTGATTTTCAAAATTGGGTTGCCCTCGCTCCTCTGGAAGGCCCCAGTGGAAGGCAGCAAACCCGCTATAATCCATACAGCGACTACTATTCCTCTTTTTCAATCACTGACAAATGCCAGTATCCGGAAGCGGCCATTCGTCTGGCAGATTTTATGCTGACCGAAGAGGCGACTCTCCGAAATGTGCAGGGCGTCAAAGATCGCGAATGGCGCTATTTAACCGAAGAAGTTCCTTCCATTGACGGAAATACTGCAACTTGGGAAGTGTTAACTGTGGACGCCAACGATGTCCCGCCTGAATCTTATTGGAATCAAAAGGGACCCACGCTCAGACCGTCCAGCCTGCGTTTAGGCATACCGGTAACTGAGAATTCCTATTCGGAAGTCTCCCTGTATGAAGAAAGCAGAGACAAATACGAGCCTTATCTCCAGCCCACCGACACCATCTTCCCCAGCAACATGCTGGCTTACGACGAAGCGCAGGCCGCAGAAGTGGCCACTACGGAAGCGCCCTTTAACGAATACGTCAAGGAGATGACCGCCAAATTCATTTCCGGCGAGCTGAGCATTGACAGCGACTGGGATTCCTATGTGAACGACCTGGAAAAGATGGGGATGAGCACGCTCCTTTCCCTGTACCAGGCGGCCTACGATGCAAAATTCAAATAACAGACGGCCTTCTGCGGACCTCCGGCCCTCCGGGGGTCCGCCGGCCCGATTCCGCGCAGGGGGGACTCTTTTATGACAATTACCAAAACAGCCGCGTCCCGCGGGACCGCAGTCAGCCGCAGAAGCCCGCTCAAAAAGATGGCGCGCTGCTGGCAGCTGTATCTGATTCTGCTGCTGCCGCTGCTCTACCTGCTGATTTTCTGCTATTACCCCATGTTCGGGGTGCAGATTGCCTTCAAGGATTTCACCGTTTCCCAGGGAATCTGGGGAAGCCCGTGGGTGGGGCTCAAGCACTTTGAAAAATTCATCCAATCCCCGCAGTTTTTCCGGGTTATGAAAAACACCATTCTCATCAGCTTCTACAGCCTCTTAGCCTCCACGCCGGTGCCGATTCTGCTGGCGCTGTGCGTCACCTACATCCGCAACACTTTTTTCAAAAAATCCGTCCAGATGATTACCTATATGCCGTATTTCATCTCCACAGTGGTGCTGGTGGGAATGATCAATCAGCTTTTTTCCACCCGCACGGGCGTGTTCAACACTCTTTTGCAAATGATCGGCTTCGGGCCGGTGGATATTCTCAGCCCGCCTCAGAACTTTATTCACATTTATGTGTGGTCCGGCGTGTGGCAGATGGCGGGGTTCAACGCCATCATCTACATTGCCGCCCTGTCCAGCGTCGACCCCGCCCTTTACGAAGCCTGCACCATCGACGGCGGGAACAAGTTCCAGCAGATCTGGTATGTGGACCTGCCCAGCATCCTGCCCACCGTGATTATCATGCTCATCATGAACTGCGGCAGCGTGCTGAACATCGGCTTTGAAAAGGTATTCCTGATGCAGAACCCAAGCAACCTTGAATACTCGGAGGTCATCTCCACGCTGGTCTACAAGGTGGGGCTCAAGTCCACCATCCCGATGTATTCCTATTCCTCGGCGGTGGGCCTGTTCACCTCGGTAATCAGCCTGATTCTGCTCACCCTGGTCAATGCAATTTCGCGCAGGGTCTCGGAAACGAGCCTGTGGTAAGGAGGCGGCAATATGACGAAAACACAGCGCGTGCGTTCCAGCGGCGCGGACAGGACCTTCTACGCAGTCAACACCCTGCTGGGCGCCCTTTTTATTCTCATCACCCTGTATCCGCTGATTTTTGTGGTCAGCGCCTCCTTCAGCTCCGGCGAAGCGCTGCTGCGGGGGGAGGTCTGGCTGCTGCCCAGGGAATTCAACCTGGAAGCGTACAAAACCATTTTTGAAATGCCGGAAATCCTCCGTGGTTTTTTAAACTCCGTCCTTTACACGGCCGCCGGGACCTTCATCAATGTTGTTTTCACCCTCCTCGCCGCATACCCGCTTTCCCGGCGGGACCTTTACGGGCGGCCGGTCTTTATGTTCCTGTTCGTCTTTACGATGATGTTCAGCGGCGGGCTGATTCCCACCTACCTGCTGGTTCGGGACCTGCATATGCTCAATACCATCTGGGCGCTGATTATCCCGGGCGCTTTCAGCGTTTGGAACATGACCATCACCATGAACTTTTTCCGGGGGAACCTGCCCGAAGAGATGCTGGAGGCCACCCAGATCGACGGGTGCAGCGATATTCAGTTTCTCTGGCGCTTCGCCATTCCCCTTTCCAAGTCCATCATCGCGGTAATCGCCCTGTTTTACGCCGTGGGGCACTGGAATTCCTACTTTAACGCCCTGATTTACCTCACGGACGCCCAGAAATACCCTCTCCAGCTGGTGCTGCGGGATATTCTGATCAACAACCAGCTGGATATTTCCAGCTCTCAAATGGACGTTCAGACCATTATGCGGAAGGAATATCTGCAGGACCTGCTCAAATATTCCATCATTGTCGTTTCCACCGTCCCCATGATGCTGCTGTACCCGTTTGTGCAGAAATACCTGGTCAAGGGCGTCATGCTGGGGTCGCTGAAAGGATGAGGAGGTGCGAGATGCATTCGGTCGTATTTCAAAATGCTCCGTCGGACTGGAACGAAGCCCTGCCCCTCGGCAACGGGACCTTCGGCGGAATGGCCTATTTCCGGGAAGGACAGTACTGGCTGGCGCTCAACCATTACGAAGTCTACTACACCATGTACCATCGGTACAGCCATCAGGCGGAAGCCGAACGCCGGCCGGCTGAACCGGGAGCACAGCGCGCCCAGTATGAGGCGCTGATGGAAGCCTCCCGCCGAAACACCGGGGACTACGGAAAAGAGGAATACCTCCATTACCGCCGCACCATCTGGCCGACGGCGGATATTCCGCGCCAGTCGGACCTGCAAAGCGGGGTCAGCCATCCGCCCACCGGGGAAACGGCCGTCGTCCTGTCGGAAGCGCTGGCCTGTCCGGAGGAATACAGCCTGCGGCTGGACATTGAGGAGGCAGCGGTCCGGCTTCATGCACAAAAGGACGGCAAACAGGTGAAGGCTGAAACGGTTGTTCTGGCGGACCGGTCCTGCACATGCACCCGGGTTTCCCAGTCGGAAAGCGGACTGACGGAAAAGCTGCTCCTGCGCTACCCGCAGCGCCGCGGCCATGAGGGATTCTCCGTCCGGTGGTCCCAGGAAGGACCGTCCACCTTCCTGTGCCGGGTCTCCTTTTACCCGGAAGGAGAGGACAGGGAGCAGTTTCCGCCTTTTTCTTTCGCCGTGGTCCATCATCTGATCGGCGCCGAAGGGAACGCTGTCCCGGCGGAAGGCGGACTGGACGTTTCCCTGTCCCGGCAGGACCGGGAGTATATCCTGCTTTCCTGTGCTGCGACCGAACTTTCCGGCGGGGAAAACCCGGCAGAAGCCGCCCTGGAGGAAGTCCGGAATGCGGCGGCCTCCCTGACGGAGCGGCTGAAAGCGCACCGGGATTACTGGCGGGAATTTTTCGGAAAGTCAGCCGTGCTCCTTCCGGATAAAGTGCTGGAACGTCTGTGGTATCTGAACCTTTATGCGCTGGGCTGCTGCAGCGGCAGGAAAGGGTGCCGGAAGGAGCAGGCAAGCGGTCTCAACGGGCTGTGGGATATCCGCCAGCCTACCATGTGGGGAAGCCTCTGGTACTGGGACGTCAACATTGAGTCCACCTACTGGCCGGTTTATACCGCCAACCATCTGGAATTGGCGGAAGCGTTTCACGACGGATTCCTCTCTTACACGGAGCAGGCCAAACGCCGGGCCCAGGAATTTTACGGCATGCGGGGATACGCGATGGATTATCCTCACGACTTCTACAACTGCATGTGGCCCTGGTGTGCGCAGTACCTCTGGTGGTACTACGAATACAGCGGCGATTTGGCATTCCTGCGGGAGAAGGCTTACCCGGTATTTTATAATCTTGCCCTCTTTACAGAAGATGTGCTGCAGTACGACCCGGACACGGGACGCTGGAGCTTTTTCCCGGACGTTTCGCCGGAACAGGGTCCCATCACCCGCAATTCCACCATTACAATCGCCTGCGTAAAATACATGCTGAAAGCGGCGCTCCAGGCCTGCCGCCTGCTGAACCGGCCGGACGAGGAAGCGGAGCTGTTCCGGCGGCTGCTGGAGCGGATGCCTCCCTACAGCACTGCGGTGCTGGATCGGTACGGAGAAGTCCTCAAGGATTCCGAGCTTGCCCCGGCGGGGCTCCGGCTGCGCCATCCGTCTTTGCTGATGCCCATTTTCCCGCTGTCCGAGCTTGGGCCCGACAGCGGCGGGGAGCTTTTGCAAATCGCGAAAAACACCGTGTTTTTTGCGTCCGAGAACACCGAAATCGGCGTATTCCCCTTCGGCTGGATCGCCGCAGCGGCAGCCAGGCTGGGGATGGGCAATACGGCGCTTCGCATCTTATACGAGCAGGGACTGGATCTCATTCTCCGCGCCAACGGCATGGGAGCGGAGGAAACGGACCGCTGGGTGAATAAATGCCTGGTCAATTCCGTGCATTTCTACCCGCCCTTTATGATGGAGTGCGTCGGAGAAATCGTAAACTGCGTTAATGAAATGCTGATGCAGGACTTTGACGGCGTCATTCGGCTGTTCCCGGCTGTCCCCAACGGAGACCCGGAGGCATACCGGTATCCGGGACGCGAGAGACAGCCTTCCGACCCCTGGCCGGAAAAGCAGCCCGTCCGCTGGCTGGCATGCGGCTTCGACCGGCTTCTGGCGAAAGGCGGCTTTGAGGTATCCGCCCGGATGCGGGAAGGGCGCACGGTCTGGGTGTCTATTCGGAGCCTGCGCGGCGGCACGGTTCGGCTGCGCCGCAATTCCCTCCCTGATTTTCCCGTCGTCAGCAGCTCAGGAGCCGCAGCGGATGTTTCGGAAAAAGACGGCGTGCTGTCCTTCCGCACGGAACCGGGCGAGGTCTATACGATGGGACGCATGCCGGAGGAGCTTCCGGACGACGCGCCGGAGGTGCTCTGCTACCAAACCCACCTGGGCCGGAAAAACTACATCGGCAAGGACCGGAACACCGATGCAAGGAAGCTGCTGGATGCGTTTCTCTGCGACTATTATGTCTCAAACGACCGTTACCACCCGCTCATCGCCTATCGGTTTAACTTCGGCGTTCCGCTGGAGGACGTCCGCGCCCCGGGAACGCCGCAGCCGTCCTGTGAAACGGATCTGAAATTTCTCAAAATCACGCCCGGCCTGCAATGGAACACATTTCTGGGATTTGGGCTGACGGGGGGCAAAACCCGGGCGGCCGATTCCGGCGAAGGGGATTATCTGCTGCGGGACTGCCTGGAGGGGACGGAAGAAACTTCCTTCCGAATTGAACTGCCGAAGGGACGGTACGACCTGCTCGCCGTCACCGGCAGCGCCCGGGCCCAACGGCGAACGCGCTTTTCCGTCGGCTCCAGCGTCTGGGAGGGGCAGACGCGCGCCGGAGAATTCCAGGCGGCCATCCTGCCGGTTGTCCACCTTCAGGACGGCGTTCTGGAACTGCGTGTCGAAGCGCCGTCGCCGGATATGCCCTGGAGCCTGAATCTGCTGGTGATCCGCAAAATACACGCTTTTCTATAAATAACAGGAGCTGCTCCCTTTATCGGGACAGCTTCTGTTTTTTCTGTCTGCAAAAAGGAAGCGGAACGTGTTTTTCGCTTCCCTCTCAGTTGAATACAGCCGGGGGATGTGCTATAATAAAAGCCATGAAAGCGCATAAAATCACCGCAGAAAGGATGACTGTCATATGATGGATAAACAGCAGCTGGACGCCTACTTTGAAGCCCACCGGGAGGAAATGGTGCGGGACATCTGCCGCCTGGTGCGGATCCGCAGCGACCGGAGCGACCCCAAACCCGGCATGCCCTACGGCGAGGGCCCCGCGAAAGCCCTGGCGGAAGCCATGGAGATCGCCCGGGAAATGGGGCTCTCCGTTACTAACTACGACAACTACGTCTGCACGGCGGACCTGAACGGCAGCCCCACCGAACTGGACATCCTGGCCCATCTGGACGTGGTGCCGGTCAGCGACGGCTGGACAGTTACCGCCCCCTTTGCGCCGCTGGAAAAGGACGGCCGCCTGTACGGCCGCGGCGCCGCCGACGACAAGGGGCCCGCCGTTGCGGCCCTTTACGCCGTCAAGGCTGTCAAGGACCTGGGCGTCCCCCTCTCGAAAAATGTCCGCGTCATTCTGGGCACCGACGAGGAATGCGGCAGCTCCGACCTGGACTACTACTACGCCCGGGAAAAGGAAGCCCCCAAGAGCTTCTCCCCCGACGCCGACTTCCCCCTCATCAACCTGGAAAAAGGCGGCCTGCGCGGCCGTTTCACCGCCTCCTGGACAGAGGACCGCGCCCTGCCCCGGCTGGTTTCCGCAGACGGCGGGACCAAGCTGAACGTCGTGCCGGACAAAGCGAGCGCCCTGGTGGAGGGGCTGGACCGGGAGGTCCTCGCCCGCTGCTGCGAGACAGTCTCCGCCGAAACGGGGATTTCCTACGCGGTATCCGAGGAAAACGGCTGCCTGCGCATTGACGCCAAAGGGACCGGCGCCCACGCCGCCAGCCCCCAGGAGGGCAACAACGCCGTCACCGGGCTGCTGCGGCTGCTCGTTTCCCTGCCGCTGGCCGACTGCGAAGGGTTCCGGCGGCTGAAGGCGGTGGAAAGCGCCTTCCCCCACGGCGACTGGCTGGGCAAAGCCGCCGGCGTGGCCATGAAGGACGACCTTTCCGGCGAAACCACCCTCAGCTTCGATATCTTCCGCTACTCCCTCACCGGCCTGGAGGGGCAGTTTGACTGCCGGGCCAGCATCCTCGCCAACGACGAAAACCTCCGGGACGTCATTAAAGCCCGGCTGGCAGAGGGCGGGGTGGAGCTGGCCCCCTGCTCCGTCTTTGCCGCCCACCATGTGCCGGCGGAAAGCCCCTTTATCCGGACGCTGCTGCGCTGCTACGAGGAATTCACCGGCGAAAAAGGCTACTGCGTCTCCATCGGCGGCGGGACCTACGTTCACCGGCTGGAAAACGGCGTCGCCTTCGGCTGCGCCAAACCCGGCGTCAACAACCGCATGCACGGCGACGACGAATTCGCGGAAATCGACCAGCTCATTCTGTCCGCCAAAATTTTCGCGGCGGCCATCGCGGAGATCTGCGGCTGACAGCTTTTAAAAAATTTACCCAAATTTTACCGGACTGTGGTTGCGGAAATGCCGCCGTCCGGTATGATAATATAGTAGGAGAGCGCGCCCTTTCGGCGCGGGGGAGGAAACATTATGCTTTGCGGCATCGTGGACATGGGTTCCAACTCCATCCGCCTGTCGGTTTATCAGTGCGGAGACGGGAAGTTTACCCAAATCATCAACAAGAAAATCATGGCGGGCCTAGCAGGCTACGTCAAGAAAGGGAAGCTGACCCGGGCGGGCATTGATAAAGCCTGCTCGGCCCTGGCGGAATTCCAGGAAATCCTTCAGGGGTTCCAGGTGGACAAAACCGGCATCTTTGCCACCGCCTCCCTGCGCAACGTCAGCAATCAGGACGAGGTGGTCAACAGCATCCGGCGCGCCACCGGCGTCCTGCCGGAGATCATTTCCGGCCAGGAGGAGGCGCGGCTCGATTTCCTGGGCGCCACCCACTTCTACCCCATGGACCGCGGGCTGATGGTGGACATCGGCGGCGGCAGCACCGAGCTTGTGTGGTTTGTCAAAAACGGGCCCAAGGAAATGATGAGCATTCCGGTGGGCTCCCTCTCCCTCCACACCAGCTGGGTGGAAGGGCTCATTCCCACCGCCAAGGAACGGGAAAAGATGCGCCGCTTTGTCCGCGAAACGCTGGACGAAATCGAATGGGACGTCCAGAAGGGCGACTGCGAGCTGGCCTGCGGCATCGGCGGCACCATGCGGATGGAGCTCCAGCTTTCCCAGGAGCTTCTGGGCGCTTCCCGCTCCGGGCGCACCTTTACCGCGTCGGACACCGAAAAGCTCTGGGACATTGCCGCAAGCGACGACCCTGCGGTGAGCAAGCGCGCCTACCGCATCCTCCCCGAGCGGATGTTCAGCATGGTCCCCGGGATGATCCTCATCCGGGAGATCGGCCGGCGGTTCGGCTGCCGGAATTTCTATGTGAGCCAGGCCGGCGTTCGGGAAGGCTACCTCATCGACCGTTTCCTCAACCCCGGCCGCACCCAATCAATCTGATTCTGACAAAGGATGGCTGATATGAACGATAACGGCGTAGATTACCGAAGCTGCATGCAGAACCGGGAACTTTCCTGGCTGAAATTCAACCAGCGGGTGCTGGAAGAGGCGAACTGCCACGACACCCCTTTGCTGGAGCGGTTCCATTTCCTGTCCATCTTCACCACAAACCTGGACGAGTTTTTTATGGTGCGGGTGGGGAGCCTCATCGACTACATGCAGTTTTCCCCCGATTATTACGACAACAAGACCGGATGGACGGCGGCGGAACAGCTGGAAAAAATCTACCGCGCCTGCATCCCGCTTTACTCCCTGCGGGACGACGGGTATGAGCGGCTGTGCCACCGGCTTTCCCTGGCCGGCCTTTCCTGCGTGCGGATGCGGGAGCTGGACAAAGGGGAGCTCCGGGAAACCGAGGAATATTTCCACCGGGAAATCTGGCCCGTCCTCTCCCCCCAGATCATCGATTCCTCCCACCCCTTCCCTCACCTGGGGAACAAGCAGCTCAACATCGCCGCCTCCCTCAAGCAGGGCGGCAGCGTGATGTACGGCATTATCCCCGTGCCCTCGGTGGCGAAGCGGGTGTATTTCCTGCGGGGCGAGGAGCTGCGCTGCGTGCTGGTGGAGGACATGATCTGCTACTACGCAGACAAGGTATTTGAGCGGTACAAGGTGCTGGAAAAGGGGGTAATCTGCGTCACCCGCAACGCCGACATGGACATGGACGCCGGCCTTTACGACGAGGACGTGGACTACCGCCAGCACATGAAAAAGATCCTCAAGCGCCGGATGCGCCTGGCCCCCGTCCGCCTGGAATATCAGGGGGCGCTGGGGGAAGGCATCCTCAAGTTCCTGCTGGAAAAGCTCCATCTGGAAAAGAACCAGGCCTTCCGCTCCGAGGCGCCGCTGGACCTCACCTTCTGCTTTGCGCTGGATTCCAAAGTGACCTCCGGCATGAAGCGGGAGCTGCTGCTCCAGGCCTATGTCCCCCAGCCCTCCCGGATGGTCAATCCCAACGAGCCCATCATCAGCCAGGTGGAACGCCGGGACATTCTCCTGTCCTACCCTTACGAATCCATGCGCCCGCTGCTCAACATGCTCAAAGAAGCGGCCTCCAGCCCGGATGTCATCTCCATCAAGATCACCCTCTACCGCATCGCCCGCCAGTCGGTGCTGGCCGAACACCTCATCGAAGCGGCGGAAAACGGCAAGGAAGTAACCGTCCTCATGGAGCTGCGCGCCCGCTTTGACGAGGAAAACAACATCGAGTGGGCGCAGCGTCTGGAGGAAGCCGGGTGCCAGGTGATCTACGGCCTGGACGGATACAAGGTCCATTCCAAAATCTGCCTGATTACCCGCCGCACCGCCCGGGGCATTCAGCACATCACCCAGATCGGCACCGGCAACTACAACGAAAAAACCGCCAAGCTCTACACCGACCTGGCCGTCATCACCGCCGATCAGCGCATCGGCGAGGATGCCGCGGCGTTTTTCCGAAACCTTTCCCTGTCCAATCTCCACGGCGAGTACCACGACCTCTGGGTTGCCCCCGCCAACTTCAAGCAGAGCATTCTGGACTACGCCGACCAGGAAATCCGCAAAGCGCAGGAGGGCAAGGACGCCCGGATTATGGTGAAATGCAACTCCTTCACCGACAAGGAGCTCATTGAGAAATTCGTGGACGCCTCCCGGGCCGGGGTAAAAATCAAGCTGGTGATCCGGGGAATCTGCTGCATCACGCCCCAGATTCCCGGCATGACCGACAACATCCAGATTGTGAGCATCGTGGGGCGTTTTCTGGAGCATTCCCGCGTCTACGCCTTCGGCACGGGGGAGGACACCCGGGTATTTATCGCCTCCGGCGACATGATGACCCGCAACACCGAGCGCCGGGTGGAAGTTGCCTGCCCCATTTATGACCGGGGCATCCGCCAGCGCCTGCTGGATATGATGGACATTCTCCTCCGCGACAACGTCAAGGCGCGGGAGCAGTTCTCCGACGGGCGCTACATTCTCCGCACCCCTCTCAACAGCCCGCCCCTCTGCGCGCAGGAGTACTTCATGAAGGAGGCGCTCCAGCCTCCGGCAGCTCCTCCGGCCCCCAAAGCGCCGGAAAAGGACCCTGTTCACAAGCTCCTCGGCTTCTTCCGCCGTCGTTTTTAATTCGACGCGGCCGCAGCAACACACGCCAAATCCGCGAACGGCGGGATGAACCGCCGTTTTCGGAGCTGGGGCTCCTGCTCGTTACGTTCAGATGTTCATTCAACTTTGTAGGGGCCGGGTTTCCCGGCCCTTTTTCAATTCAACGCAGACGTGGTGCCGCACGCCAAACCCGCGAACGGCGGCCCTTTTTAATTCGACGCGGCCGCAGCGGCACACGCCAAATCCGCGAACGGCGGTTCATCCCGCCGTTCATGAATTTGACGTGTGCCGCCACGGCCGCGTCGAATAAAAAAACTCTTGCAAAATGGAAGAAGATGCGCTATAATAAAGATGCAGACGTACATTCGCGTTCAATGTTCGACCAACGGGAAAAAGGGTTGAGGCTTCTGATAGATAGTACGTTTGCAGTCGGGAATGGCAAATTTACGGTGCTTAAATGGATCTGGCACATCCATTTAAGCTACATAGGTGAACAGGGCACCATATGCAACAGCAGAGCTGCACCGCTTTTTTATTGTACAACATCTTCGGGTGTTTTGCAAGAGGGAAGTTGAGGCAAGCGGCTGGAAGGCTTATCGAAAGATAAGAAACGGCATGTGGAGCAGATTCACATGCCGTGTTTTGCTGTTTCCGGAGGTGCGCGGGAGCAGAGCGTTTTTCTCCTTTTTTTCTTTCCGCTGTCAAAAAGCGCCGCTCCCGGCCTGCGCCTTTCGGAAAAAAACTTCGCCCCCGGTCCGTGTTTGCTGCGGACCGGGGGCGCTGTGTTTGTATTGGGGAGGTTTCGGGTTTCCGGCGGGCCGGGAAACCCGGCCCCTACAAAGTTGAATGAACATCTGAACGTAACGAGCAGGAGCCACAGTCCCGAAAACGGCGGTTCATCCCGCCGTTCGCGGATTTGACGTGTGCCGCCTCGGCCGCGTCGGCATAACAGCCCGGTTACCGGGCCGGGCATAATGGCGGGAAAAACGCATATACTTACAGGGAGAACGGGATTTTTCCGGAGGGAGGGTGCGTATGGGCAGAAAAAAGGCCGCCCTGCTGGCGGCGCTGATGGTACTGTCAGGGATGCTGGCGGGCTGCGGCAGAGAGCCGGCGGCCCCCAGTTCCGAAGAAGTCTCCCGGGCGGTGCAGAAGCCCTTTGAAGCCGCCGCAGACATTCAGATGGGCGGCGTGGCGGCCACAGTGGACCTCAACCGGACGGAGGACGGGGTCTTTTCCTTTGTGTTCCATGAACCGAAGGCGCTGGACGGCATGACCGTCACCATGGACGACGAAAACATCGGACTGTCCTACCTCGGGCTGCACATTGAGGCGGACAGCGAGGACGTTTTGAACAGCGCCGTCACCAAGGCCATCGTGGCGGCAATCAACCAGGCCGCCGAGCCGGAGGGCATCACCGTGGGGGTGGAGGGCTCCGCCGTCACGGTGAGCGGAGAAACCGACGCCGGGGAATTCACCCTGACGCTGGACCAGAAAAACCAATCCCTGCTGACGCTGTCCATCCCCAACCTGGACTTGGAATGCCGTTTCAGCGGCGGACAGTAAAAATCGGGCGGGAGGAAGAACATGGAGCCAGGGAATCGGTGGAAAAGATGGTGGCTGCCCGCCGCCGCAGGGGGCGCGCTGCTGCTCTGGGCGGTGTGGAACCCGGAGCTGGCCGGTAAGGCCGCCTGGCGGTGCGGACAGGCTTTTCTCCCCTTTGCAGCGGGGCTGGGGATCGCCTTTGTCCTCAACGTTCCCCTGTCCTTTTTGGAGGAACGTTTTTTCCGCGGGCGGAAGGTCCGGCGGTGGCTTTCCCTTTCGGCCGCTTACCTGCTGGTGGCAGGGGTGGTGTTTGTGCTGCTGTTCCTCATTGTGCCCCAGCTGAAAAACAGTGCGGCGGCGCTGGTGGAAAACCTGCCGGGGTATCTGGAGAACCTGGAGCGGCGCGCCCTGTCGCTGGCGGAGCGGCTGGGACCGCAGGCAGCGGAATTCGTGGAAGGCTGCCGGGATGCGCTGGCCCAGTGGGGGGAACGCTTCCGCAAAACCGGCCCGGAAATGGTGGATTCCACCGTCAGCGTGGCCTCCGGGCTGCTGAACGGGACGGTAAACCTCCTGGCGGGGGTGGTGTTTTCCGTCTACCTGCTGGCCCGGAAGGAGGCCCTCTGCCTCTCCTGCAAGCGGGTGCTGTTCGCTTTTCTCCCCCGGGCGCGGGCGCAGAAGCTGGCCCAGGTGGGGCGGCTGACGGCGGAAACTTTCCGGCGGTTCATTGCGGGGCAGCTCACCGAGGCGTTTCTGCTGGGCGCGCTCTGCTTTCTGGGGATGGCGCTGTTCCGGATGCCCTACGCGCCGCTGATTTCGGCGGTGGTGGGGGTGACGGCGCTGATTCCGGTGTTCGGGGCGTTTTTCGGAACCGCCGCCGGGGCGCTGATTCTCTTAATGGAACGCCCGGCCACGGCGCTGTGGTTTGTGGCCTTCATTGTGGTGCTCCAGCAGGTGGAAAACAACTTTCTCTACCCCAAGGTGGTAGGGGAATCCATCGGCCTGCCGGGGCTGTGGGTGCTGCTGGCGGTGACGGCGGGCGGGAGCCTGTTCGGCGCGGTGGGGATGCTGGCGGGAATCCCGCTGGCGTCGGTGGCCTACACCCTTTTCCGGGAAACGGTGGCGGTGCGCTTAAAAAGGCGGGACATCGGCCTCCGGGAGATCGAACATGCCGGCGAAAAGGACTGGGGCCGCTGAAAAAACGACGAACGGGGCGGGGAGGCTTTTTACCTTCCCGCCCCGCAGCTTTGCTCCAAAAGCGCCCGCAGCGCCCGGGAAAAGGCCGCGTCGTCCGCGGCGGTGCGCCGCCTGGGACCCCGGGTCCGCCCGCCGGACCGGCGGAGCTTCTGGCCCAGATGGCGCTCTAAAAGCAGGCGGTCCATGTTCTCGTCGGTGTAGCGCATGCCGCCCGGATGGAGGGCGCCGGCCCCCTTTCCCAGGGCCATTGCGGCGACGCCGTAGTCCTGGGTCACAACGATGTCCCCTGCTTCCGTCAGGGAGATGAGCTTAAAATCGGCGCTGTCCCGGCCGGTATCCACCGTCACCACCCGGCAGCGGCCCGCGTCCAGCAGGTGGCTGCTGTCGGTGACCATGACGGCCTCCGCGCCGAATTCCTCCGCCAGCGCCAGAATCTCCTCCTTCACCGGACAGGCGTCCGCGTCAACGAGAATCCGCACGGCCGTCCCTCCTCCCGAACACGCAGAGCCAGACGCAGGGCGGCCGGGCGGTGGTAAAGCTCACCCGGTGGCGGAGATGGGCGGGCAGGAAAAGGGTGTCTCCCCGCTTCAGGCGGCGTTTTTCCCCGCCGGGGAACTCCACCTCGCCTTCCCCCTCCAGCACCGAAACCCACTCGTCCTCCTCCTGGTCGTACCAGAAGCCCTCCGGCGAAGCCTGGCCGGCGGAGACAATCCGCTCCACCCGCAGGTCCGGGGTTTCCCAGAGGATTTCCGTCACCTCTTCCCCGCCCAGCCGGGCGGGCAGCTCAAAAAGATTCATCGGCCTTCCTCCCGGCCAAGGCGGTTCATGTCCCACACCTTGACGATTTCCCCGCCTCGGAGGTAAACCCTGGGCACCCGCTTGCCCACCAGGCAGAGCAGCTCATAGTGAATGGTCCCCGCAATCCCCGCCAGCTCGGAGAAGGTGATTTCCTCGTCTCCGTCCCGCCCGGCCAGGGTGACCCGGTCGTCCACCCGGACGTCCGGGATGTGGGAGACGTCCACCATCAGCTGATCCATGCAGACGTTGCCGATGACCCGGGCGCGCCTGCCGCGGATGAGGACGTCCGCCCGGTTGGAAAAGGCGCGCAGGTAGCCGTCCGCGTAGCCGATGGGGATGGTGGCCACCCGCATTTCCCGGGGGGCCGTAAAGGTGCGGGAATAGCTGATGCAGTCCCCCGTCTTGACGGTTTTGACCATGGCCACAATGGAGCAGAGGCTCATCACCGGCCGCAGCGGCAGCCCGTGCCCCGGAAGGAAGGGAAGTCCCTGGCCGTAGAGGATCACCCCCGCCCGCACCGCTTCGTAGCTGCATTCGGGGTAGCTCACAATGCCGGCGGAGTTTTGCAGGTGGCGGAAGGGGATGTCAATCCCCCGCCGCTTCAGGCCCTCCACCACGGCGTCAAACCGCGCCTTCTGCATCCGCGTGTACTCCTGCCCCGCGGGGGTAAGGTCGTCGGAGGAGGAGAAATGGGAGAAAATCCCCGAAATCTCCAGCCCGGGGAGCCGGCAGCAGGCGCAGATTTCGTCCGCGCTCTCACAGGGGAAGCCGATACGCCCCATGCCGGTGTCCACCTTCAGGTGCCCCTTTACCCGGACGCCGGCCCTGACGGCGGCTTCGTTGAGCTCCCGCGCGTAATCCCCGTTAAAAACCGCCTGGGTGATGTTCAGGGCGGCCAGTTCCGCGGCCATGGAGGGCGGGGTGTAGCCGAAAATCAGAATCTCCCCCTGCACCCCCGCCGCGCGCAGGGAAGCCCCTTCCTCCAGGTTGGAAACGCCGAACCAGCGCACCCCCATTCCCTCCAGCTCCCGGGAAACCATTCGGTCCCCGTGGCCGTAGGCGTCCGCCTTGACCACCGCCATCATCTGGGTTCCGTCAGGCAGCAGTCCCCGGATGGCTGCGGCGTTGGCACCGAGGGCGTCCAGATCGATCTCCGCCCAGGTTCGCTTGAAAAACTCCATGTAATAACCGCCCTTTCTGAGACATTCTCGAACAAGTTCACATTTTTTTCACAACTTCCGCCCCTCCCTGGGCTATAATAAGAACAAATATTCCGTTTCAGGAGGTCAGGACCCATGGGAGAGCGCGAAAAAACCGTCTGTTTCACCGGCCACCGGCCGGAAAAAATCTGCCAGCCCTTTGATGAAAACGCAGCGCCGGTCCGGGAGCTCCGCCACCGGCTCCAGGAGCGGATCCTCCGCGCGGTGGACGAAGGCTACACCACCTTCCTCTGCGGCATGGCCAGGGGGGTGGACCTCTGGGCCGGGGAGATGGTCCTCGCGCTGCAGGAGCCC
This sequence comes from Candidatus Merdivicinus intestinavium, assembly GCA_018713245.1. Taxonomy (GTDB): domain Bacteria; phylum Bacillota; class Clostridia; order Oscillospirales; family Ruminococcaceae; genus Merdivicinus; species Merdivicinus intestinavium. Next base: position 6,502 of record DVFM01000082.1, on the reverse strand, counting down.
TTCCGCCGGCTGGAGCTGGTGGCGGTGCAGCCCTACCCCGCCCAGTTCCGGCGGTGGCCTCCGGAGTGGGGGAAGCGGTATGAACGGGTGCTCCGCTTCTGCGACGAGGTCGTTACCATCAGCCCCGCCTACCGCCCCGACTGCTACCACCGCCGCGACCGGTACATGGTGGACCACGCTTCCCGCCTCATCGGCGTGTGGCGGGAGGGCAGCCCGGGAGGCACGGCTTACACCATCGATTACGCCCGGCGCTCCGGGCTGGAGCTGGACCTGCTCCTTTTGTAAGCGTCTTTTCTATGATACACTTTTTTATCCCGGATTGCAAGCCCGGCGCCCCGCAGAGGAATCCCATATTTTGCGGTGGAAGCCTTTGGGGATTTTCCGGGAAGCCGGGCGGAAAAGGGGAAGGTTTCCGCCATTTGGTGGAAAAAAAGTGAAAAGGGCAAAAACCGGCAGAAAAGAGAAGAAAGCCGGATTTTCCGGCATCGCCAAGGCCCGGGTTTTTACAGTTTGTAAAAACCCGGTGGAATTTACAGGGTTTCCACATTTTCCACACACTTATCAACATCTTAGCCTGTGAAAAACGGAACCTATCCACATTTTAGAAACAAAAACGCAAAAAAACCGCGGAAATACGCCGTTTCGACACAAAGTTTTCCACATTTGGCCGGTGGAAAATGTGGAAGGTTCTTTTTCCCTCCCACCACAATATCTTGTGACAGGCCGGGCAAAGGGGATTTTTTCGCGGGCCGTCCCGCGGGAAAAAAGGCGGAAAACGGCGGTTTTTGATGAAAAAATTCCTTGCATTTTTGCGCGCGGGGTTGTAAAATAGAACTAGTCCATACTGAACGGAAATCATACAGGGAAAGAAGGCCGTGCCGGAAGCTGTCCGTCATGGTTTATCTGTATGCAGAAGCAGCGGGAAGTATGCCTTCCCCTGAGAAAGAGAAAGGTGAATGTTTATGCCAAAACGCGAGGATATCCACAAAATCCTAATCATCGGTTCCGGCCCCATTATTATCGGCCAGGCCTGCGAGTTTGACTATTCCGGCACCCAGGCCTGCAAGGCGCTGAAAAAGCTGGGCTACGAGATCGTGCTGGTCAACTCCAACCCCGCCACTATTATGACCGACCCCGAAACCGCGGACATCACCTATATTGAGCCGCTCAACGTCGAACGGGTCAGCGAAATCATCCGCAAGGAGCGCCCCGACGCGGTGCTGCCGAACCTGGGCGGCCAGTCGGGCTTAAACCTCTGCCTGGAGCTTTGGAAGGCCGGCGTGCTGGACAAATACGGCGTCCAGGTCATCGGCGTCAAAATCGACGCCATCGAGCGCGGCGAGGACCGCATTGAGTTTAAAGAGGCCATGAAAAAGCTGGGCATCGATATGCCCCGCAGCGCCCCCGCCTACTCCGTAGAGGAAGCCAAGCAGATCGTGGCGGAGCTGGGCTACCCGGTTGTCATCCGCCCCGCCTTCACCATGGGCGGCGCCGGCGGCGGCTTTGTCCACAACGAAGAAGAGCTGGAGCTCATTGTCAGCCGGGGCATCCAGGCTTCCATCGTGGGCCAGGTGCTGGTGGAAGAATCCATCCTGGGCTGGGAAGAGCTGGAGCTGGAAATCGTCCGGGACAGCAAAGGCCAGATGATTACCGTCTGCTTTATTGAAAACATCGACCCCCTGGGCGTCCACACCGGCGACAGCTTCTGCGCGGCCCCCATGCTGACCATCTCCAAGGAGGTCCAGGCCCGTCTGGAGGACCAGGCCCGGCGCATTGTGGAATCCGTCGGCGTCATCGGCGGCACCAACGTCCAGTTTGCCCACGATCCCGTCTCCGACCGGATTGTGGTCATCGAAATCAACCCCCGCACCTCCCGTTCCTCCGCTCTGGCCTCCAAGGCCACCGGCTTCCCCATCGCCCTGGTTTCCGCCATGCTGGCGGCGGGGCTCACGCTGGACGAAATCCCCTGCGGCAAATACGGGAACCTGGCCAACTACGTCCCCGACGGCGACTATGTGGTCATCAAATTCGCTAAATGGGCCTTTGAGAAATTCAAAGGGGCCAAGGACCAGCTGACCACCCAGATGAAGGCGGTAGGCGAGGTCATGAGCATCGGCCGCACCTTCAAGGAAGCCTACCAGAAGGCCATCCGCTCCCTGGAAATCGGCCGCTACGGCCTGGGGCATGTGGCGAAATTCGAGAACCTGTCCGCTTCCGAGCTGGAAGGGATGCTCAAAGACCCCACCAGCGAACGGCAGTTTATTATCTACGAGGCCCTGAAAAAGGGCGTGTCTGTGGACACCATCTACAACCTGACCAAGATCAAGAAAGAGTTCCTGAACGACATGCTGGACCTGGCCAGGGAGGAGGAATCCTTCGCCGGCCGCACCCTTGCCGACCTGTCCGACGAGGAGCTGAAAACCGCCAAGCTGGACGGCTTCTCCGACCGGTACCTGGCGGGCATCCTGGGCTGCCGGGAAACGGACGTGGCGGCCCGGAGAGAGGCTTTGGGCATTGTGGAGGAATGGGACAAGGTCCATGTCAGCGGCACCGAAAACGCCGGCTACTACTACTCCACCTACCACGGCGCCAACACCCCCGCTCCTGTCAGCGAGAACCCCAAGAAGGTCATGATTCTGGGCGGCGGCCCCAACCGCATCGGGCAGGGCATCGAGTTCGACTACTGCTGCGTCCACTGCGCCCTGGCGCTGAAAAAGCTGGGCTACGAGACCATCATGGTCAACTGCAACCCGGAAACCGTTTCCACCGACTACGACACCTCCGACAAGCTCTACTTTGAGCCCCTGACCTTTGAGGACGTCATGTCCATTTACAAGGCCGAAAAACCGGTGGGCATCATCGCCCAGTTCGGCGGCCAGACCCCCCTGAACCTGGCCCGCGCTTTGCAGGCCGCCGGGGCCCGGATTCTGGGCACTTCCCCCGAGTCCATCGACCTGGCCGAGGACCGCGATCTCTTCCGGGAAATGATGGAAAAGCTGGACATCCCCATGCCCCAGGCCGGCATGGCTTCCGACATTGACGGCGCTTTGAAGGTCGCCGCCGAAATCGGCTACCCCGTCATGGTGCGCCCCTCCTACGTCCTGGGCGGACGGGGCATGGAAGTGGTCCACGACGCGGAGGAAATGAAGGTCTACATGGCGGGCGCCATCGGCGTCACCCCCGACCGGCCCATCCTTATCGACCGGTTCCTGCACCATGCCACCGAAACCGAGGCGGACGCCATCTGCGACGGCGAAAACTGCTTCGTCCCCGGCGTCATGCAGCATGTGGAGCTGGCGGGCATCCATTCCGGCGACTCCGCCTGCGTCCTGCCCCCCATCTCCCTGACCCCCGTGCAGATTGCCACCATCGAGGACTACACCCGCAAAATCGCCACCTCCCTTCATGTCTGCGGCCTGATGAACATGCAGTACGCCATTGAGGACGGCGTGGTTTACGTCCTGGAGGCCAATCCCCGGGCCAGCCGCACCGTGCCGCTGGTTTCCAAGGTATACGGCCTCAACATGGTCCGGGCCGCCACCCAGGTCATCATCGCCCAGCTGGAGGGCAAGCCCTCCCCCATCCCGGAGATGAAGCACACGCCCATCCACCACTACGGCGTCAAGGAAGCGGTAATGCCCTTCAACATGTTCCAGGAAGTAGACCCCGTCCTCGGGCCGGAGATGCGCTCCACCGGCGAGGTTCTGGGCCTGTCCCACGACTTCGGCGAAGCCTTCTACAAAGCGGAGGAGGCCACCGGCCTGCGGCTGCCCCTGGAAGGCACCGTCCTCATCAGCGTCAACGACCGGGACAAGGCCGAAGCGGTCCAGCTGGCCCGCGATTTCCGGAACCTGGGCTTCAAGGTTCTGGCCACCGAGAACACCTGCAGGCTGTTCCGGGAACACGGCATTGAATGCGAACGGGTCAACAAGATTTACGAGGGCTCTCCCCATATCGGCGACCTGATTCAGGAAGGCAAAATCGACCTGATTATCAATACCCCCATCGGCAAGCAGTCCGCCACCGACGACAGCTACATCCGCAAAGCCGCCATCAAGGCCCGGATCTGCTACATGACCACCATCGCCGCCGCCCAGGCGTCGGTGCAGGGCATCCATTCCGTCCGGGAACAGGGCTTAGACGGGGTCAAATCCCTTCAGGAATACGAAAACGAATAATTTTCAGCGCAAAAATCCCGCCCCATACGGGGCGGGATTTTTACTTTTTCAGGCGGATGGCAATGTGTTCCCCGCCTGCTTCCTCCACCTCAACGAAGGTCCAGTCCGGGAACTGCCGGGAGGTAGCCTTCAGGGCTTTCCAAATCTGCTTTGCGCTTTCCGCGTCCAGCTTTCCCGGCCCCCGTAGGGCCAGTTTGACCATCCAGCCGGTGAAGGGCAGGGGGATTTTCCAGCGGTTGATTTCAATCCAAAGTACCATGGCCTACTCCACAAAAATCCGGACATGGTCCCCGTCTGCGGAATCCACTTCAATCAGCTCTCCCAGCATTCCGGCTTCGGCTATCCGGATCAGCTCCCCAATGTCGATGCCTTCCAGCAGGTTCTGGCCGTTCATCTGGAAGGAGGGAGAGCCACTGCTGTCCAGCGCCCGGAGCAGCATCAGAGGAAGGTTTACCCGCACCTTATCTCCATCCCCACTGTCCACGATAATGCGGAAAATCAGCTGATCCGCGCTTTTCCGCTGCTCTTCCGGCACCAAAACCGCCGCCGGGCCTTTCTTCTCCACGCCGAATAAATCGTCCAGGCTCACTTCCAAAATCTCCGCCAGCTGCGGGATGATCCCAATATCCGGGCAGGAAAGGTCGGTTTCCCACTTGGAAACGGCTTGGGCGGAAATCCCCAGCTGTTCCGCCAGCTGGTCCTGGGTGAGGCCCCGTTTTTTCCGGAAAGCGGCGATGCGTTTTCCCATTGTCTCTGTCTGCGTCATTCAAACTCCTCCTTGCGTCCGCCTATAAAAACTGATAGAATAAAACCGGCCAGCCATGAAATCCAGCCAACTGCGTCAGCCATACCATGCGACTGCCTCCTTTCGTTCCGGTACCTTTATCATACCCGAAAAAAGGGGCGGCCAACAGCGACCATCCGTTGACTTTGACAACTGATGGTTGGAATTACTGTCAACTATCAGTTGTTTTGAGAATTTCCAGGTTCCGCAGAAGGGGCTTCGGACCCCGGAAACCATAAGCCCGTTCCTTGACCCCGGCGGCAACGTCCTCCCGGCTGAGAACCGGGCGGACGTCTGCGAGAAAGGCGGGCAGGGGCGTTTTTTCGGCATTTTTATTGTGGGGGCAGACCTCCTGGCACCGGTCGCAGCCCCAAACCAGGCCCCCTTGTTTCACCAGTTCCGTTTCCTCCGGGGTCAAATCCCGTTTGGTCTGGGTAATAGCGGACAGGCAGCGGCTTTCCTCGATTTTCCCGTGGGAAATGCACCCTCCGGGGCAGGCTTTGGCGCAGGCTCCGCAGCCCATGCACTTTTTCACGGGCTGTTCCGTATATTCCAGGGGCAGGTCCGTGACGATTTCCCCCAAAAAGACCCAGGAACCGTACCGGGGGTTAATCAGCAGGGAATTTTCCCCCAAAACGCCCAGCCCGGCCCGCAAAGCGGCGTCCGCCTCCCGGATGGGGGAATTGTCCGCAAAGGGGACAAATTCTGCTGAAAAATCCCGCCTGAGCTTTTCACAGACCGGCATCAGCAGACCCAATGCCGCCCGGTGGTAATCCGGGACAATGGCGTAGCGGGAAAGGTTCCGGCCCTCCCACTCACCGGTGTAATAGGGGAAGGCGCAGACGATTACCGACCGGGCATTCTCCGGCAGCCGGGACTTGGCCCGGCATTCCAGCAGGGGCAGGCAGCTTGCAAAGGGGACTGCCCCTGTTTCCGTCAGCCCCGCTTCTTCCAGATACGGGCGGATGCGGTTCATTTCTGCCCTCTTAAAATCCAGGTTTTTAAGAGAGCCGCCTGGGTTTTGCTGTCCTTGATTTCCCCGGCCAGAACCTGGTCCACCAGGTCTTTCAGGGGCACGGCCTCCACCTCTAAAAATTCTCCCTCGTCCAGCTTCTGCGCCGTTGGAATCAAATCTTCCGCCAGGAACATGTGGATTACTTCATCTACATAGGCAGGGGTGGGGTACAGGGCGCCGAGACTCACGAGCTTTCCGGCCTTGACGCCGCATTCCTCGATGAGCTCCCGTTTGGCGCACTCTTCCGGGGCTTCGCCGGGGTCCAGCTTGCCCGCCGGGATTTCGGTGAGCACATCGGCGTAAGGGTAGCGGCACTGGCGGACGATATACACCTTCCCATCGGCTGTCAGGGGCACTACGCAGGCGCCGCCGCTGATATGGTGCACCACCTCCCGGGTGGATTCCCGGCCGTCCGGCAGGGCCACGGCGTCTACATGGACGGAAAAGATCCGGCCTTCAAAGATTTCCTTCTGGGAGAGGGTGGTTTCCATTAATTCTTTCTTGTTCATGGTGAAAATCCTTTCT
>DVFM01000081.1 GCA_018713245.1 Candidatus Merdivicinus intestinavium | reverse complement strand
AGATTTATTACAGCTTTGTCGGCAAGATTGACTTGCCCGAAGCCTAACGCCCGACCTATCCGACACAATGCGCAAGTGCCGGATAGGAACGGCAAAATTTTTTACACTTCTATTACTTCTTTATCGCACATAAGTAAAAGGGCATGTCCTCTCCTCCCCGGAGGAAGCCCAAACGCTGGAGCTCCCCTCCCTCACCGCCGGGTGGTTCGGGAAGCTGGCGGAATACCTTTCCTTTTTCCGGGAAAACGCCCCGGATTTCGTGCGGATGCAGATTCCCGACCTTCAGGGGCCCTTCAACAACGCCCACCTGATCCGCGGCAACGACATCCTGCTCGACTTTTACGACGCGCCGGAGATGGTAGAGGTCCTGCTCACAAAGGTGACCGATTACCAGATTGCCCTGGCGAAGCGGATGAAAACCCTCTGCGCCATGGAGGAGGATTTCTTCTGTGACTGGGGCGGCTGGTGGAAAGGGAGCGGGCGCATCTCCAACTGCTCGCTGCACATGGTCAGCGCCGATTTTTACCGGCAGTTTATCCAAAAACACGACCAGCGTTTCCTGGACGCCGTTGGCGGTGGGCGCATCCACTACTGCGGCACCCATGACGGCGGGCTCTTCGACGCCTTTTTCTCCATGGGGAACCTCTCCGGCGTCGATTACGACGGAGCTTACCACGACCTGTGGGAGCTTTCCGAAAAAGCGCCCCGGGACCTGACGCTGCTTCAATACATGAAGCCCGCCCAAATCGAGCGGCTGCTGAACGGCGACTGGCCCAAAAAGCGGAACATTATTTTGCAGATCTTCGCCGGGTCGGTGGAGGAAGGGAAGGACCTTCTCCGCCGCCTACGGGAGAGCATGCCGGCCTAAAGGAGGAATCACTGATGACAAAACGCGAAGCTGTACTGGACGCGCTGGCCCACCGCCCCGTCGAACCGGTACCCTACCACATAGATTTTACCGGACAGGAGGGGGACAAAATCGCCGCCTACCTGGGCGACCCCGATTTCCGGCAGAAGCTCGGCAATTACCTGAGCTGCGCCTATTACAGCGGGGATTCCCTCCCCGTTCCCGGCCGGCCGGGCTATTTCCGGGACGAGTTCGGGGTAGTCTGGAACCGCAACGGCGCCGACAAGGACATCGGCGTCATTGAAAACCCCATCTTCACCGAACCGGACCTCTCCCTCTACAAATTCCCGGAGCCGGACAGGGAAAAGCTCCACGCCCTTTTCCGGGGCCTGGAGGAGCGGCAGACCGACGGCTTTAAAATCGCCATGTTCGGCTTCTCCCTGTTCGAGCGGGCCTGGACCCTCTGCGGGATGGAAAACCTCCTGGTCTACATGGTCAGCGATCCGGAATTCGTGGAGGGGCTGTTTGAGGAGATCACCAACTGGAACATGCAGGTGCTGGACATCGCCCTCCAGTACCAGTTTGACGCCTTCCATTTCGGCGACGACTGGGGCCAGCAGCGGGGGCTCATCATGGGGCCGCGGTACTGGCGCAGATACATCGCCCTCTGCCTGAAAAAAATGTACGGCAGGGTCCGGGATGCCGGGCGCTTTATTTCCCAGCACTCCTGCGGCGATATTTACGAGGTCTTCCCCGACCTTATCGACATGGGCCTCAACATCTACCAGACCTTCCAGCCGGAAATCTATGATGCGGAGAAGGTCAAGCGGGAATTCGGGCAGGACCTCACCTTCTGGGGCGGCATCAGCACCCAGGCCATCCTCCCCCACGGCACCCCGGACGAGGTCCGGGCGGAAACCCGCCGGATGATCCGCATCATGAACCAGAACGGCGGATACATCGCCGCCCCCACCCACTCGGTGCCGGGAGATGTACCGCCGGAGAACATTCTGGCCATGCTGGAAGTCTTTTCGGAAGGAAAAATCACCGCCGCAAGCTGGGGACGGTAAAGGGAGGACGCCATGAACGAAAAAGAATACCTGAAAGAACTGGGAAAACGCTATCAGGAGCTTGCCGCCGGTCCGGTGATGGCCGAGCGCGCAAAGTTTTGGCTTCGGCACAACGACGGGGACAAAAACTGCTCCCCGGTCATCATCGAGGTAGACAGCTTCCTCTCCGACCTGCTGCCCCCGCTCCGCTGCGAGGACCCCTTTCACCGGGAGCTGGAACAGCTCATGCTCACCGAAATCGTCCGCGCCGAGGAGGTGGGGGACGACCGGGTAATCCCCGAAAAGCTGGAGCTGCCCATGCACATTCGTTTCCGCCACCTGGATTATACCCCGAAAATTGCCCACGCCAGCGAATACGGCTTCCATCCGGAACCGGTCATCCTGGACATCGAACAGGACTTAGCAAAGCTCAAGCGTTCGGTCTGGTCCTATGACCCCGCCGACGACCGGGAGCGGCTGGAGCGCGCAAACGAAATCCTCCCCGCGGAGCTTTCCAACCAGAAGCTGCGCTGGCTGCTGGTCTACACCAAATATGTGGTGGACATGATGGGGATGGAGCCGTATTTCTTCGCCATGTTCGACTCCCCGGAAAAGGTGCATGAGCTGATGGAATTCCTCCGCACCGACCTGGAGGACTACGTCCTCTGGCAGGAAAAGGAGGGGCTTTTAACCCCCAACAACGGCAACCACTATGTGGGCAGCGGCAGCTACGGCTTCACCGGCACCCTCTCCGGCGAACCGGTGCTGCGGCAGATGTGGGGAAATATGAATTCCCAGGAGAGTGTGAGCATCTCCCCGGAAATGTTCGGCGAATTCGTCTACCCCTACTACGAAAAGACCGCCCGGCTTTTCGGCAAGGTCTACTGGGGCTGCTGCGAACCGGTGGACAAAATCTGGGACGATTACATCAGCAGGCTTCCGAACCTGGCAAAGGTTTCCATCTCCGCCTGGTGCGACGAGGAGGTCATGGGGGAAAAGCTCAAAGATTCCCCAGTCATCTATTCCCGCAAGCCGTCGCCCAACTTTGTGGGGGTGCCGGAGGTGTTCGACGAGGAGGCTTTCGCGACACACATCCGCAAAACCGCCCGGGCCGCCCGGGACTGCAATGTGGAGATCATCATGCGGGATATTTACACCCTCAAGGGCGACCGGAAACGGGCAAAACGCGCCGTAGACATTGCGCGAGCTATTATCGGCAGTCGGTGACGGAAACCACCCCTTGGGCGCCTTCATCAGGCGATGAAAATCCCGCTGCGGAAATGCGCTGACGAAAAAAGCCGGCCCAAAACTTTTCTTTTTCTCTTTTGTGCAAGTTTTCTTTCAAAAGAGGCTTTTCTCGTATACAGTGGGAAATATGGAAGAAATCTTGCCGAAAAACTCTTCCCATTTATCCGGAAGTATGATAGAATAATTGGGATATTAGAGAAAGTCGGGATATGGCCTATGAATCTGAAAGAAAGAGTAAAAAATTTGAAAACGCATCCCCTCCTCCAGGTGCTTGCGAACAACAAAGGGAACCCGCGGACGCTGGTGCTGATTGAACCGCTGTGGGGAATCCCCTATAACCTGATCTCGCCCTTTGCCACCCTGTATATGTACACCCAGGGCATCACGGACGTGCAGATCGGCCTGATTCTCTCCATTTCCATGGTGTTTCAGGTGCTGTTCTCCTTTTTCGGCGGCATCCTGTCGGACAAGCTGGGCCGGAAATTTACGACCATGATGGGGGATTTTTTCGGCTGGTCGCTGGCCTGCCTGGTGTGGGCCGTTTCCAGCAATTTCTGGCTGTTTCTGGCCGCCGCGCTGCTCAACTGCTTTGAGCAGATCAACCAGACGGCGTGGTACTGCCTGCTGATTGAGGACGCCCGCCCCAAGGACCTGGTGGGAATCTACACCTGGGTGAACATCGGCGGGCTGGTGGCGATCTTTTTCGCGCCGCTTTCCGGGCTGTTTGTCAGCTCTTACTCGATTGTGCCGGTGGTGCGGGTGCTGTATCTCCTCTTTGCGCTGACGATGCTGACCAAAACCCTCATAACCTTCCGGTTCTGCCAGGAAACAAGGCAGGGCAAGATCCGCCGGGCAGAGACCAAGGGCGTTTCGGTTGCGCATATGCTGGGGGAATACCGCCAGCTGATCCCCAGCCTGCTGAAGAACCGAAGCGTCCTCAAAGCGGTGGCCGTCTCGGTGATTTTGTATGTCACCAATATGGTGAGCACAAACTTTTTCGGGCTGTATGTGACCCAGCGTCTGGGCCTTTCGGAGAATTTCCTGGCGCTGTTCCCCATTTTGAACGCCGCCGTCATGCTGGTCTTTATGGTGGGGATTCAGCACCGCCTGAACGCCGCGAAATTCCGCGTCCCGCTGTGGATCGGGCTGGGGCTGTACTGCGCCGCCGCATTGGTGCTGATCCTCTCCCCTGTAAAGAGCCTGGGGTTTGTGCTGCTTTACGTGTTTTTCGCCGCCCTGGCTGCCGCGCTGGTGAATCCGCGGAAAGACGCCCTGCTCCAGCTGAATATCGCGCCCCAGGAACGGGCGCGCCTGAACGCCCTCATTATGGCTTCCACCATCGCCCTCTCCTCCCCCTTCGGATATTTGGCCGGGCTGCTCTCCGACCTGGACCGCCGCCTGCCCTTCGTCCTTTCCTTTCTGCTGTTTATCACGGCCATGGTCATCATCGGCCGCATCCAGGAGCCGCAGGTAGAGGAAGAGAGCAATTGAGCGCATAAAATTGCCGCCGTTTGGACGTCCCGAAACTTCCAAACGGCGGCCTCTTCCATACGGATACCATTCCGGTCCCGGCTTTCGCGCAGGCGAAGGGCGGGACTTTTCTTTTCCCGGGTTTCCGGCAGCCGCTGGGGAAAAAGGCGGGAGGGACGCCCTCACCGTTTCCCATCCGCCTTCCGGTTTCTGCCAAGGCGCTGCAACCCCTTTGTTCCGTAATACGACAGGAAGACAAACAGCCCCATCATTGCCGCATATTCCAGAAAAAACAGGGGAAGGGGGCGTTCAAAATCGAAAAACACAAAGGAGGAAATCAAAAACAGATAGGAGAAAATCCGGTTTTTCAGGAAAGCATAGATTCCGTAAACGGCAGCCGCCGCCCCAGCCGTGCGCAGGATTATTTTGGCAGGCCCCTTCAAGGCCGTTCCGGACGCCTTCCGCACCAGGCCGAGAATCATATTCCAGTGCAGCGCCATCAGCACAAAGCTCCAGAACGAACAGAAAATGTGCATCGGGCGCGCCGGGGCGATGCCGCCGGATATGGGTAGGAAGGCGAAAACCTCTCTGGACAGAATCACGGCGCTTGCCATGGTTCCGATCATGGCAAGCAGAAGCAGCAGGTTTACAACCGTCTGCGCCGCCCGGACCGGCGTGTATTTTCCCTTGAGCAAATGGCTGTGCCAGCGGGCATTCAGGATGTGATGGACAGCCCAGAGGAGAAACATCGCCGCCCCCAGCCATTCATGCGCGGTATTTCCCGTGAGCTGCCTGGCCATCAGCAGCAGGAGAAGAACCGTCATTGCAAAATCAACGCTGATTTTCAGAATCATGTTTGGTTTCATCGTATCCTCCTTCAAAAAGCCTGCCCCGAAAGAGGCAGGCTTTCACAAAACAAACGGGGCTGCCGGTCAGATTCCCAGACCCGCGACCCAGTCTGAAACGTCCTCCTGAGCGTCCGCTGCATCATTGCGCGAGATGGAAAGGCCGTCCTCCACGACGGAGGCCTCGGGCTGAAGCTCCTGGATGGTTTGGATTGTCCGGGAGAACCCGCTTCCTCCGTGGGTGGTAAAGGGAATGATGGTCTTGCCGCTGAAGTCATACTCCTCCAAAAAGGTGTAGAGCGGCATGGGAAGATCCGCATTCCAGTTGGGATACCCGAGAAAAATCACGTCGTAGGAATCCGGGTTTTCAATCTGCGAGGCAAGTTCCGGCCTGGCGTTCTCCGCCTTTTCGTCACATGCGAACTCGAGAAGCGGGTCGTGGCTGCCCGGATATTCCTGCACCGTTTCAATACGGAACAGGTCGCCGCCGGCTTCCTGCTGGATCAGCTGCGCAATATACTGGCTGTTTCCCAGCACCTCCCCATTTACCACAACGCGGCTGGCCCCTGCCACCGCGTCCACGCCGTCTGTTTCCGGAACGGAAAAATAGGCGATCAGGACATTCCCCTCCGCGGCGGCGCCTTCTGCCTGCGAGGCCGCGTCCGAGGCGCTTTGCTCTGCACTCGATGCAGCAGAAGAGGATGACGGCGATGGGGCGCTTTCGGTCTGCGCCGTACTGCTGCATGCAGCCAGGGAAAGCGCCATGCCGGCAGCAAGAAAGATCGCTGCAAATTTTTTCATAGCAATCGTCTCCTTTCCTTCTGGCAATTTCCGCCGTCAGATGCGTTTGCCCATCTGATAGGCTTCTTCCATGGCGGGATTCCCCTGAATCTCGCCGAGCTGCCATGCGCCCGCCCCGTAAATGACGCCTTTCACCTCGGCGTTCGGGAGGCAGTCCGTGAATCCGCGCAGGGCGTCTATGGTGCGCTCCATTTCGGCCTTTCCGGCAGCGGCGGCGGCAATGAAGTAAAACTCCTTGCCCGCCAGCGCGGCGCCGCAGGACAGGCAGCGGTCGATGAGCGTCTTGACCTGCCCGGCCATGCTGTAAAAGTACACCGGCGTGGCCAGCACGATCACATCCGCCTTTGCCATCTCCTGCAGAATGGCGGGGGCGTCGTCCTTTTGGACGCAATGGCCCAGCTTTTTGCAGGCATAGCAGGCCGTGCAGAAGTGGATTTGGCTGTCCCGCAGATTGATTTTTGTCACACGGTGCCCGGCTACTTCACAGCCTTTTTGGAATTCGCAGCACAGCGTGTCGGAATTGCCGCCCTTTCGCGGACTGCCTGAAATAATCACAACCTGTTTACTCATCAATACTCTCCTCGCTTTCCTCCGGCATCAGCTCCAGAATCACCGTACCGGATGTATCCCGCAGATTCTCCGCCCCGCTTTCCGCCTTTCCCATGGGGATGACGGGGACGATGGTCTGTTCATAAATGTCGTCGTAAAAAATCGCCAGGTCCGGCTCGATTCCTCCGCAGAGGGGGCGGACGGCGGCTGCGCGCCGCACCCCGAAAGCCCCAGCAGGAAAAACGCCGCCAGACCTGCCGCAGCCATTCTTATTCTCATCGCATCCTCCTTTATGAAACCCGATGGTCCTCCAGGTATTCCAGTATCCAGTCCACCGCCTGCCGGGCGTTATCCCCGGAAAAACCGTGGCCGGCTCCGGAAATGACCTTGAGCTCCGCGGAGGGGTACGCCTCCAGCGCCCGTTCGGAACAGGAAAGGGGCACGATGCTGTCCGCATCGCCGTGGATCAGCAGCACATCGCTGTCATAGGCCGCAATCTCCGCGTAAATGTCGTAGCCCAGCAGCGGCTCAAAGTAGGCGCGGCCCACGTTCATCCACAGGAAATAGTAAGTATCCGGGATTTCGTCCGCGCTCTGAAAAAGCTCGTTTGCATTGTTCGCCAGGACAAAGGCGGGATACAGCAGCACCATCCCGCGGATCTCATCGGGATGGGCTGCGCCGGTGATGGCGGATACCGCGCCCCCCTGGCTGGTCCCCATTAAGAACAGATTCCGGCTGTCCACATAAGGCAGGCCCTGCATCATGGAAATCACCGCTTCCAAATCCGCCTGTTCGGTAAAAACGGACATTTCCAGGGTGGAACCGTCGCTCCGGCTGCCGGGGCTTCCCCCGCAGAAATCAAAGCAGTACACCACATACCCTTTTTGAGCCAGCGCCTCCGCATACTGCGTCCCCACGGAATGGGTCCCCCCAAAGCCATGGGAAAAGATGACGGCCGCCATTTTTTCCCCCGCATCCCGGGGGATATAAATCACCCCGTAAATGTCGTTGCCGCCGCGCCGGGCGCAGAGCTCCTGCGTTTCATACGGATAAAGAGTCTCAGACGGCACAGACGGAATTTCCCCCTGCGTTTCCTGCAGCGGTCCGTTTTCCGGCCGGGACTCCCCCTCCGCCGCACAGCCGCCCAACGAAAAAAGCAGAAGCAGCACAAACGAAAGCAGCAGCACCTTGGTCCTCATTCCGCACCCGCTTCCCGTCAGGCATTTTTGACCGTATAAACCAGGCGGACCCCGTCGCCCTTCAGCATCTCCAGCCCTTTCAGGCGGAATTCCGCCGGGCAGCTTTGCCCGAGCAGCGGCGACTGCACAAATACGGCGGCAGAATCCGGGGTCCCGTCCGCCGCGGGGGCCAGCAAAAGGCTCAATTCATCCGCCATGCCCTGCTGCAAAAAGGTCCAGTTGACAGTCCCGCCGCCGCAGATCAGCACGGTTTTGATCCCGAACAGCCGGTACAGCTTTTCACAGGCCGTTTTGCAGTCCAGCGCATCCGTTCCCGCCATGATATAGGAAACGCCCCGCTCCCGCAGGGAAGCCCGGTAGGCTGCGGGAGCCTGCTCCGTCAGAATTTCAATCACATGGGCGTCCGGCCGTCCGGACTTTTGAAAAGTCCCGGATTCCCAGCCGATTTCCCCGAAAGCGTCCACCGAAACGTAGTAAAGCGCCGCGTCCGCTTCCGCGATGAAATCGCCTTCCGGGACGGCGGCGGCCTTTTCATCCAGCACAGGCTTGCGGTACCCGGTAAATTCCTTCGTTGTCGTCGTCCCGTACAGCCAGGCGTCCGCCTGGTATTCCGCGCGGATCCGGCCGTATTCTTCGCTTACCGCGCCGGTGGAGGGAAGCCGCATAAACGGCCCCGTAATTTTTCCGTCCAGCGCGCTTAAAATATGGATGATGATTTTCGGTCTGTCCATAGGTCAATCTTCTTCCCGGGCAAGCCCGTTGTCTGAAAGATATGCGCCGATTGCTTCCGTGTCCGAAGGTCTGGCAAACAGCCCGTCGTGGACCTGCGCGCCTTCCGCGTTCTCCTGCACAAAGCTGACGGAGTTGTCAAACTGCTCCGTATTCATGGAGGCGGACTGGGTAAAGGGATAGATTTCCATCCCCGTCAGATCGTAGCTTTCCAAAAAGGTTCCGATAATCATGGGGGCTGTGTGCCACCAGATCGGGTATCCGATCAGGATGGTGTCGTATTCATCAATGGATTCCGGCAGGTTGGCAATGGCGGGGCGTTCGTTGCTGTCCCGCTCTGCCAGCGCCACGTCGCCGCATTCGCTGTAGTCCTCCGGATAAGGGGTTTCCGGCTGGATTTCCAAAAGTTCTCCCCCCGTCTGCTCTGCGATGTAGGACGCCATTTCTTCCGTATTTCCGGACCAGGAAAAATACGCCACCAGCGTGCTGCTTTCTTCCGCGCCCGCCGCCGGGCTTTCGCTTCCGGAAGAGGCCGGCGTCTGCGCCGCGCTGCTTTCGGAGGATTCGGAAGGCGCGGACGAGCCGCTTCCCGTTCCCGCCTGCCCGCAGGCCGCCAGGGAAAACGCCGTCACCGCAGCCATGGCAAGCCCAAGGATTTTTTGAACATGTCTCATTCCCCGCTTTCATAACCGATTCCATCAGCCGGTTCCGCGCCCTGTCATGTATCCCCTCCTTCTGTGCTGCTGTTCTCCGGAAGCATCCGCCTGACACTATCGATTATAAATTCCGGTTGCAGCAACCGGTCAAGCCCTTTTCCGAAAAAAGTTTTGAATTTTTTGTAAATAGAAGCATCCTCCGTCCGGTTCTGCCGATGCGCCGCCAAGCGGATGCCAAAACACAGAAATCCTCCCCATGGCTGCACCCATGCGGAGGATTTTTTGATGTAAGACGCCCCGAAAGGCCGGAAAGTTTACAGCAGCATGGCCCCTGTCCCGGCCAGAATCA
Organism: Candidatus Merdivicinus intestinavium; assembly: GCA_018713245.1. Classification (GTDB taxonomy): domain Bacteria; phylum Bacillota; class Clostridia; order Oscillospirales; family Ruminococcaceae; genus Merdivicinus; species Merdivicinus intestinavium. The sequence goes on along the minus strand of DVFM01000081.1, from coordinate 163 downwards.
GCAGCAGGCCGACCCCGGCTTTGCGGCTTAGCCGCTCCTTGTATAATAGAGTAGTAGTTATTAAAGCCCCTCTCCAAGGGCTTGTGCTACACTGTAAGGGATGCTGTGGATCGGTGAGCTTCTCCTACCACAAGATGGTTCTTGAAAGGTTCCAACCACAGCC
>DVFM01000009.1 GCA_018713245.1 Candidatus Merdivicinus intestinavium | reverse complement strand
ATCCCTCAGCATTTCTATGATTCATTCCGTTTTTTCTCGCTTTTTCGTGTCCCTTTTTTCGGGAAGGGCTCACTCGGCGTCATCGTCACCGCGGCGGGCACCGGCAGCGAGTGCAACGGCGGCGCCGTCATCACAAACGAAGAAAAGAAGATCAAAACCGGCCGGGATTACCCGAAGCTGAACCCCCGCTTCGCCCTGATGGACCCCGTTTACACCTACAGCGTCCCCAAGCGCCAGATGGTCTCCGGCGGGTTTGACATCCTCAGCCACATCATGGAGACCTATTTCAGCGAACCCAACGAGGACAACGTCTCCGACGACATCATGGAGGCGCTGATGAAAAGCGTCATCCGCAATCTGCGCGCCGCGATTCAGAATCCGGAGGATTACACCGCCCGCTCCAACCTCATGTGGGATGCCGCCATGGCGGAAAACCGCATCATTAAGATGGGCAAAAAATGCGACTTTTCGTGTCACAATATGGAGCACCAGCTGGGCACATACACCAACTGCAACCACGGCTGCGGCCTGGCGGCGCTTCATCCGGCGTACTACCGGCACATCTTCCGGGAGGGCCTGCCCAAATTCGTCCGGTTTGCAGAAACCGTCTGGGGAATCGCGCGGGACGGCAGGACCAACGAGGAACTGGCCCTGGCCGGCATTGACGCGCTGGCCGCCTTTATCAGGGAAATCGGCCTGCCCGCCACGCTGAAGGAGCTAGGGGCGGAGAAATCCCAGCTGAAGGAGATTGCCGATTCCTGCGCCATCTCCCAGGGCAGCTACAAAAAATTGACGCACGAAGAAATCCTGGAAATCTTCCGGGAGTGTTATGAATGAAAGGAGCAATCAGCATGAAAAAGTACATAACGATCTTTCTGGGCGCCGTCCTGGCGCTGAGCCTTGCGTCCTGCGGCGCTTCCGGCTCCGCGGATTCCTCCGCTCCGGAATCAAGCGAAGCGCAAACCTCTGCGGCGGAGGAATCTTCCTCTGTTCCGGAATCCGGCAATGCGGAATCCTCCGCGTCGGAAACCGCTGCATCGGAAGCGGCGGAGACGGAAACGGGCGACGGCAAAACCCTGGTGGTATATTTCTCCGCAACCGGCAACACGGAAGAAGCGGCGGGCTATATTGCCGACCTGACCGGCGGCGACCTGTTTGAGCTGGAGCCTGCGGAACCCTACACCGACGAGGACTTAAACTACGGGAACGAGGACAGCCGGGTTTCCCGGGAGCACGAGGACGAATCTCTGCGGGACGTGGAGCTGACGGCCGACACTGTGGAAAACTGGAGCGAGTATGACACGGTGTTCGTCGGATACCCGATCTGGTGGGGAATCGCGGCCTGGCCGGTGGACGATTTCATCGAAGCCAATGATTTCACCGGGAAAACCGTGATCCCCTTCTGCACCTCGGCCAGCTCCGGCCTCGGCCAAAGCGGCGAGCTTCTTGCCGAAATGGCCGGCACCGGCGATTGGCTGGAAGGCATGCGCTTTTCTTCCGGCGTCAGCCAAGAGGACGTGCAGGCCTGGCTGGATGAGCTGAACCTTTCCTGACAGAAAATCCAAACGCGCAAAGAAGCGTCCCCGGCACAGAAAGCTGTACCGGGGACGTTCTGTCAAATGCCCGCCGCCGGGCGGGAAAGAAGGCGCTTTACAGTGTTACAACGGAATCGCAGCAGCGGAAATCCGTGTCGATATAATGGGCGATAAAGCGCGCTTTCAGGTTCCGGGGGCCGCACAAGCTGTCCGGCGTCCCGCCCGATACATCCAGGTCCTCGGGAAGGACAAATTTGATGCATTCCACCGTTACATCCCGGCAGCCGGGGGCGCTGTGGGCCGGAAGGGTAAACGCCTTCATCCCCCGCTGGTAATCCAGGCCGTCCTCTCCTGTTTCCGTGAGAATAACAGCCAGCGCCACCCGTTTGCCCGGGCAGACGTTTTTCACCGTCACGCTCAGCTGAACAATCCGCCCCAGAGATTCCAGGTTGGTGTCCCCCAAATCGACGACCAGGGAATCCTGGCAGCTCTCCACGGCGGTCTCAACCGGAATGGGGCACCCTTCCCGGACCACGACGCCGCAGTCCACCAGCACGGAAGGCTGCGGGAAGGTGACGGCGTTCCCCTCGTTGTCCGAATACTCAATCGATTTGTTGACGGGCTTGTCGCCGGAGGTCAGTCCGATATGCCGGACAAAGAACCGCAGCGCCGCGCCCTCGTTGCTCGTGACCCCCAGTTCCGGGATCTGCCATTCCAGCGTGGCGTCGTCCAGCTTCATGGCGGTTCCCTTCGCGGGCGGGACAATGCTGACGATGGAAAAATCGTCGTTTACCGTTTCCCGGATGAGAATGCCGGTGGCGCCGGGTTTGGAAATATTGGCGGCCAGGTCTTTAAACAGTTCCTCCAGGTCCGCGTCGTCCGGCGTCACCGCAACATGGGAGGCGTCCGGGTCGGTGGCCCAGTCGTTGAGCACATTGACGTCGATGCCGTCGGACCCGATGAGCCCGATGCAGAAGATGATGATGCCCGAAGCCCTGGCTGCTGCCGCCACCGGTGCGGGAGGCGGGCCGGCGGTGGTTTTGCCGTCGGTAAACATGACGATGACCCGGGCGTTGGCGGACTGGGGATCAAAGAGCTCCATCGCCTTGGCAAAGGCGTCCGCATGGTTGGTGGAGCCGCCCGCCGTCAGGCCGTCCACCGCTGTTTTCAGCTCCGCTACCGACGTAATCAGCTGGGTGTCGTCCGTGGCGGTGTCCGCAAAGCTGACGATGCCGATGCGGCTTCCGGAGCCGATATTCCCGTCCTGGGAGCTGTCGGTGGCTTCATCGATGATGTCGATAAAGCTGTTGGCCCCTGCCTTCATGTTGGCAAGGGGGCTGCCCGCCATGCTGCCGGAACGGTCCAGGACCAGGACAATGTCCGTCGGGTTGGATGAAATATCCGGCGCGGCCGAAAGCGCCAGCGTCACTTGAAACGTCCCGTCGCAGCCGATCTGCTGGACATTGATCTGCTTGTTTGAGTTGGTGATGCCCATGGCATTTCCTCCTGACATAGTATTGGGGATTCGCATCCCCTGTTATGCTATGCCGGCAAGGACCGCCGGGCAACCGGGCGGACCTCCCGTCCGGAAACCCGCCGGAATCCGCAAAACTTTCCCCCCGCTGAGGCCGGATTTATCCGCAGGGCCTGTCCCCCGCCGCCGGGAAACGTGCGCGCCGCACTTATCCGCAGCAGCCGCGGGCAAACGGCCCGACATTTCTCCCGGTTTCCGCAGCTCAGGAAAGCCCGGCCGCGGTCAAAAGTTCTTGATACAGCGCCTGCGTCTCCTCCGGCGTTTCCCCGGTGAAATATATGGTGCGCTCCGGCAGCCGGATCACCAGGCAGGGCATCCGGTCAGTGTGGACATACACCAGCGCTTTTCCCACGCCGTTCAGGCGGAAATGTCCCAGCAGGATATTCCCGAACGCGGCGCCGTTGGTGCGCGTGCCGGCGGGAATCTCCTCCGCCATGGCGACGCTTTCCACCTCCGAAAGGGCAAATTCCGTCCCGTACAGCGGCGCGGAAACAACCGCCTGCCCTCCGTCCAGCTCCAGGCGGAAGGGAACGGCTTCCATATAAAGGAACATCCCCAGAATTCCCGCAATCAAAGCCGCCGCAAGGCCCAGCGTGCCAAAGCCCAGCGCCTTCCCCACCGGGCGGCCGATATTGAAGGTCCAGCCCACCCCCAGCTGCTTGGGCACCACAATCCGGGGGTCGCAGGGATTGCAGTAAAAGCCGTACCGGTAGCGGCATTCGCTGTCTTTTTCCAGGATTTCCGCATCGCTCTGTTCCAGAAGCCGGTTCTGGCCCCGGCGCACCTTCTGAAAGACCGCATAGACCCCGATTTGAACAATCAGAAGCATCCCGACCGTGAAAGCCAGAAACCAGAATTCGGAGACATTCTGCATCGTCATAAAATACAGCGCCAGGCCGGCGAGCCCCGCCGCAGCGGACATCGCGGCAAAGAAGGCCGTCCAGCTGTGAATGGACAGATAATGGCAGGCGCGGTTGACCGCCGGGTCCTCGCTGAACGCCGTCGCCCGGGATTTGCAGAACGTGCGGCGGCAAAGCCAGAGAACCGCCTGGAAAATCAGCGGACAGGCCGCGGTCAGGTACATGGCCCCATCCTCCCGCCGCACAGCGCAGAGAAGGAAGGGGACCAGCGAAAGCGCAAGCCCCGGCAGCATCCACAAAGGGGAAACCGCCATCCGGCCCCGGTTTGCGGAAACCTGGGTGTCAACGGCCACCACCGGCTTTTGCCGCTCCTCCCATCCCTTCGTCCGGCGAAGCTCCCGGAGCGCCGCGCTGCACCGGATATATTCCCGATAGTAAGCTGGCATCAGCAGAATGGTCCAAGCAAGCAGCAGGATAAACTGGAGGACAAAAAACCTCCCGCAAAGGGCGACCGGGACCGCCAGCGCCAAAAACGCCGCCGCCAGGAAAAGCAGCCGCTTCCGGTATCCCCGGACCGCCGCCGCAACGTCCCCGTCCTTCCCGGCTCCGTCCGGCAGCCGGACCCCCAAGATGCTCCCCCGCCTGGGCTGCGCTGCCGTCCAGCCGGACATCAGCGCGCTGGCCAGGACAATCGCCATCACAATCGATAAAGTCAGACTCATGTTACTCCGCTCCCTTCGGATTCATCGCGGAAGCCGCCTCCCGGCAGGCGTCCAAAAACCGCTCCGGCGAAACGCCCCCGGCCGCCGCTTCCGCTGCCAGCAGGGTGAGCCGCCGGCGGAAATCCTCGTCCAGCTCCCCCGGCTTTGCGGCGCGGCGCACCGCCGCCCCTTTCCGCCGGTCAATCTCAATATAGCCCTCCGATTTCAACAGCGCATAGGCTTTATTGACGGTCATCGTATTGACGCCGATGTCCTCCGCCAGCTGGCGGACAGTCGGCAGCCCTTCCCCCGCCCGGAGTTCCCCGCGGCCGATCCCCAGCACAATCTGGTTGCGGATCTGCATATAAATGGGCACTTCCCCGGACATATCCAGCCGCAGTATCACCCTGAATCCCTCCTTTTGTATTGCTTGTATTATAAATTATAATACAAACATCCATTCCTGTCAATCCATAGATTTTTCATTTTGCCGCTTCTTTCATGTTGTGCCCAAATGGATTTCTGAGGGCAATGTAATGTTTGTGTAAATCTCCGTTCTTTTGCCGAAAGGGAACGTTTCCGGCCAAAAGTTCACAAATAATTCACAAACGCTTGCTATGATAAGACAATCGAAGCCCTGATCCGCGCCTTCCCCAAAATGCCGGTTTTGAAAAAACGGAACAGAATGAAGGGTGGAGAGGGGTGGATTTCGTTTCTATGAATGAAGTCTTTCCCAATTAAAGGAGAACCCAAAATGAAAAATCTCATCCACCGCCTGCGAAACATGCGATTTTTCCGCTGGAGCAAGTCCGGCCCGCTGCTGGCGGTCTTATTTCCCGTTGTACTGTGCATTTTCACGGAGCTTGGCCAGATGCAGAGCCTGTCGGACCTGCTCGCCTTCACCTGGAACCGCTTCAGCGTGTTCGTGTTCAGCTGCCTGCTCATCGCCGTGGTATTCTGGGCGGTGGCGCTGGTTGTGCGCCGCATCTGGATAAGCGGCGCGGTGACGGGCGCGGTGTTCATGATTATCTCCGCGGTAGAATATCATAAATACGTCGTCACCGGCTCCCATTTCCAATTTGCCGACCTGTATATGGCCACGGGCTTTGCCGACGTGTCCAAATTTGCCCGGCTGAAGTTCAACCCCCTGCTGTTTCTGCTGATCCTCCTGACGGCCCTGTATGTGGGGGCGCTCTCCCTCACCGGATTCCGGATGAAGGGCTCTTTCTGGAAGCGCTGCTCCGCGGCCGCGGTCATCGCGGGCGTGACGGTGATTTCCATCCTGGTCCCCGCCTTTTTCGCGCCGGTCTGCCAGGTGTTCGGCATTGACAACACCATGACCTACAATTCCTACAGCGAGGACGCCCGTTTCGACAACAACAACCTGATTACCAATTTCACCGTTTCCATCAACCAGTCCGTCAAATCCGCCGTCACCGAGCCGGAGGAGTATTCGGAAGAGGCCATCGAGGAGATTCTCGAAAACTCCATCCCCAGCGAGGAAGAGGCGGAACAGGCCCTGGCGGAGCAGGAAACGGCCGTCAAGCCGAACATTGTTTTTATCATGTCGGAATCCTACGCGGATTTCCGCCGCATCTACGGCCTGGAGAACGGGGACGAGATTTACGCCGCCTTTGACCAAGTCTGCGCCGAGGGGACAACGGGGACCAGCGTGGTTCCCACCTTCGGGAACGGCACCGTGCGCACCGAATTTGAGCTGATGTTCGGCCTGCCGGTCAAGTCCCTCAACAATGTGGAAATCCCCCACAAGCTCCTGAAAAGCGGCGTCGAACAGGACACCTTCGCCAGCATGTACAAGGAAGCGGGCTACAACACCACCTATATCCACCCCTTCCGCTCCAACTTCTACGACCGGCAGGATGTCTACAGCGAATACGGATTTGACCGTTTGATCTTTGAGGACGATTTCACCGTGGAGGAGGAATATTTCCGGGATTATATCAGCGATGACACGGCCTTCCGCCAGGCGGAGGAGGTCATGGCTTCCACCGAAGGCCCGGACTATATCCACATCACCACCATGCAGAACCACCAGCCCTATATCGACGACAAGGGCGAGGAGATTGACAACTACTTTGACGGCATCCGCGTTTCCAACGAGGCGCTGCGGGATTTCACCAACCGACTGAAGGAATCGGCGGAACCCACCATCATCGTGTTCACCGGCGACCACTTCCCCTTCTTCAGCCCGGAAAGCAGCTTTTACAATGAAATCGGCATCAACGTGGACAACTGCTCCAAGCTGTACGAAAAAACCTGGCTTGTCTGGAGCAACTACGATCTGGACGCCTCCTCCCTGCCGGAGGAGACCATTTCCACCTTCTATCTCCCCCACCTGGTTTACAGCATGGTCGGCCTGAAAAACCCCTTCGTCGACACCATGCTGGAGGAGATGACCGCGGAACCGGTTTACTCCGTCGCAGTCAACCCTTCCACCGAATCGGAGCTGCTGGACATGCTCACCTATGACCGCACCATCGGGGAAAACTACTCCGAAATTGACGGCAGAAAAATGAACTTTAACGATTAACCGGTCCAGGCGGGACCGGGCAAGCGGCGGCGCCGGACGGCGTCCGCCGTTCTTTTTTCGGAAAATATCCGCCGCTGCATCTTGACATTCGGAATAATCTCTGTTATGTTTAATTTGTATGCCTGTGAAGGCAAAAAGGAGGAAACGCTGTGCTGAAATCCAAGGAGGTCTTTGTCTGCCGGGAATGCGGCTACGAAACCCCGAAATGGCTGGGCAAGTGCCCTTCCTGCGGCCAATGGAATACGCTGGAGCAGTCCGTCCCCCTGTCCTCCTCCGCCATGCTGCGGGGCGGGAAAGCCGCCCGCGTTTCCGCCATCGGCGACATCCGGGCCGATTCGGACATCCGCTATCAGACCGGGATTTCCGAGCTGGACCGGGTGCTGGGCGGGGGGCTTGTCAAGGGTTCGCTGGTGCTGCTGGGCGGCGATCCCGGCATCGGGAAATCCACGCTGCTTCTGCAGGTCTGCGAACAGCTGGGCAAACAGAGAAAGGTCCTTTATGTTTCCGGCGAGGAATCCGCCCGGCAGATCAAGCTGCGGGCCTCCCGGCTGGGAGTCGCCTCCCCCAGCCTGTTTATCCTTTCCTGCAGCGATCTGGACACCATCCTGGCCACCATCCGGGAAGAAAAGCCGGCTGTGGTCATCATCGACTCCATCCAGACCATGCTGCTCGCCTCGGTGGCGTCCGCCGCCGGAAGCGTCACCCAGGTCCGGGAATGCGCCAATGTGCTGCTGGGAGCCGCCAAGGAAAACGACATCTCCGTCATCCTGGTGGGCCATGTCACCAAGGAAGGAAATCTTGCCGGCCCGCGAGTGCTCGAGCACATTGTGGACGCCGTCTTTCATTTCGAGGGGGAGCAGCACCACGCCTACCGCATCCTGCGGGCGGTCAAAAACCGCTACGGCGCCACCAACGAAATCGCCGTCTTTGAGATGCGGGACAGCGGCCTTTCCCAGGTGGAAAACCCTTCCGCCATGCTGCTGGCCGAACGGCCGGAGATGGTTTCGGGGAGCTGCGTGGTCTGCGTGCTGGAGGGGAGCCGTCCCATCCTGGCGGAGGTGCAGGCCCTCATCACCAAATCCGGCTTCCCCTCCCCCCGCCGGATGGCCACCGGCTTTGATTACAACCGCATGTCCATGCTGCTGGCGGTGCTGGAAAAACGGGCGGGGTATGTGTTCGGCAGCCTGGACGCCTACATCAATGTGGTGGGCGGGCTGAAGCTGGATGAACCCGCCTGCGACCTGCCCATTGCGCTGGCCATGGTTTCCGGGCTGCGGGACCGGCCCATCCCGGCGGACCTGCTGGCCATCGGGGAAATCGGGCTGGGGGGCGAGATCCGCAGCGTCATCCGGCTGGAGGACCGCCTTCGGGAAGCGGAACGGATGGGGTTCCGCCGGGTTATCATCCCCGCCTCCAGCCTGGAAAAGCTGAACCCCAAAAAGTTCAAAATCCAGCTCATCGGCGCTTCCAACATTCTGGAAGCCCTGCGGGCGCTGGCCGAAACTTCTCCCAAAGCCGCCCGGCCGGACCATTCGGGCGGGAATGCGGATGAAAACTGACCTTTTCCGCCTCCCATCCCCGCCGGCGGGCCGGGAGGCAGAACTTCCATTATCTGAACAGGAGGGAAACACATGAACGAATCCATCCCCATGACGCCCATGCGGCGGAAGGACCGCGAAATCACGGACCCCGCGGCCATCGGCGAAATTCTGGACCGCTGCGACGCCTGCCGCGTCGCCCTGAACGGGCCGGACGGCTACCCGTACCTGGTGCCGCTCTGCTTCGGCTGGGAGGAAGAAGGCGGGAAGTACCGGCTGTATTTCCACTGCGCCTCCCAGGGGACCAAGCTCGGCCTGCTGCGGGCGGACGGGCGCTGCGCTTTTGAACTGGACGCCGGGCACAGGCTCATCTGGGACGAGGACCCCTGCCGGGTCGGCATGGATTACGAAAGCGTCTGCGGGCTGGGGCGCCTGGAAGAAGTGACGGAACCCGCGGAAAAGGCCCGCGGGCTTCAGAAGATTCTCTACCAGTACACCGGCGAGGAAAACGCTTCCCTCCCGGAAACGGCGCTGGATAATGTAACGGTGCTGCGGCTGGAGGTCCTTTCGCTCCGCGCAAAACGGAGGGGGCCCTCCGCATGAAGAATCTCATTCTGATCGGCGGGACGATGGGGGTGGGCAAAACCACCGTCAGCCGGGCGCTCCAGGGCCTGCTCCCCGGCTGCGTATTCCTGGACGGAGACTGGTGCTGGGACATGCGGCCCTTTACGGTCAACGAGGAAACCAAGGCGATGGTGCAGGACAATATCGTCCACCTGCTGCGGAATTTCCTGCGCTGCTCGGTTTTCCAAAACGTCGTCTTTTGCTGGGTAATGCACGAACAGTCCATCATCGACGGGCTGCTGGAGCAGCTTTCCGGGGAGGAATTCCGGCTGTGGAATTACTCCCTGACCTGCCCGGAGGAGGCCCTGCGCCGGCGGCTGGAAAAAGACGTCCGGGAGGGAAAGCGGACGCCCGACGTCATCGCCCGGAGCACGGCCCGGCTCCCCTTTTATGAAAAGCTGAACACCCGCCGGCTGGATGTGGGGAGCATCACCGCCGGGGAGGCTGCCGCCGCCATCGCCGCGCAGGTCAGGGAGGGACAAGGATGATTGAAGCAGTCATTTTCGACATGGACGGGCTGATGTTTGACACCGAGCGGCTCTGCTCCCTCGCCTGGGACTGGGCCGGGGAACAGATGGGCATCGGCCCCGCCGGATACATGAACCTCCGCACCCTGGGGGTCACCGCCCCGGAGGCGCGGCGCATTCTGCTGGAGGAATTCGGGCAGGATTTCGATGTGGACCGGATGCAGTCCCTGGCCCGGGAATTCACGGCGGATTACCTTGGGAAAAACCCGCTCCCCGTCAAGCCGGGGCTTTATGAGCTGCTGGATTATCTGAAGGGGCAGGGGCTGCCGCTGGCGGTGGCTTCCTCCACCCGGGAGGAAACGGTGCGCAGGCATCTGCGGGCCGCCGGCATCGAAGGGCGTTTCGCGGCGGTGGTCTGCGGGGATATGGTCACTCATTCCAAGCCCCACCCGGAAATCTACGAGCTGGCCTGCGCAAGGCTCGGGAAAACGCCTCCCTCCTGCGCCGCGCTGGAGGACTCCCGCAACGGGCTGCGGTCGGCCCATGCGGCGGGCTGCCGGGCTGTCATGGTCCCCGACCTGTGGCAGCCGGACCCGGAAACCGAAGCATTTCTGGCGGCAAAGGGGGAAACGCTGGATCAGCTGATCCCCTGGTTTGCCGCCCATATCAAGAAAGAAGGATGACAGAATGGATTTCAAAGCACGCGCAAAGGAACTGGTCTCCCAGATGACCCTGGAAGAAAAGATGGGGCAGCTCAAATACAACGCCCCCGCCATTCCCCGCCTGGGCATTCCAGCCTACAACTGGTGGAATGAGGCGCTCCACGGCGCAGCCCGCGCCGGGACCGCCACAGTGTTCCCCCAGGCCATCAGCATGGCCGCCAGCTTCAACGACGAGCTGATGGAGCAGGTAGCCTGCGCCATCTCCGACGAGGTCCGCGCCAAATACAACGAATACAAGACCTTCGGCGACACCCAGATTTACCAGGGCCTCACCTGCTGGTCCCCCAACATCAACA
>DVFM01000080.1 GCA_018713245.1 Candidatus Merdivicinus intestinavium | reverse complement strand
TCGCGCTAAGGAAGCTAAGGAAAAATACGAAAAACCCCAGTCACTCCCGGAATACCGAGGGACACATGACACTACATGCACCATTCGATAAATCCAGTAATGACGGGGGTTTTCGGCTATTACAGACGCTTCGGGATTCCTGCGGATAATGGGGGTCGTACTCCTCCTAAGGGTTAGTTGTGAGTTCGATTCTCGCCGGGGGCGCCATTTCTGGAGCAGGCTGCAGAATGCCTGCTCCGGCTTTTTTCAAATCAAAACGCGCCCCGCAGCAAAACGGGGCGCGTTTTCCTATGCGCAAAAAGAGCCGTGTTTCAGGGCTGAAGAGGCTCTTCCTTTAGAATGACACGGGCGAAATTGTCGTGCAGAATCTTTTTTCGCATGTCTGCGGGAAGGTCCAGCGCGTTGAAGCGCGCAAACTCGTCCCGATGGGTCCACATGGGGAAATCCGTGCCGAAGAAGAAGCGCTCCGGCCCGAATTTTTCGAGGAACTGCCAGGCGTGTTCCTTATCCAGAGAGAAAAGGGAGCTGGAAGTATCCATGTAAATGTTCGGCGCTTCGTAAACCTCCAGCGCCTCCGGCCAGCAGCCGTATCCCCCGAAATGGGCGGCAATGCAGGTGAGGTTGGGGAACCGCTCGGCCACCCGCTCCATCCGGCGGGGGGCGGAGTAGTCGTACCGGGGGTCCCCCGTGTGGAAAAGGATGGCGAGCCGGCCCTCCGCCATGCGGTAGATTTCCATGGCGCGGTCGTCGTCGATGTTGAATTCCTGGAAATCCGGGTGGAGCTTAATGCCGTAATAGCCCCGCTCCAGGATGCGCTCCATTTCCTGCTCCAAATCCTCCAGGTCCGGATGCATGGTGGCGAAGGGGATGAATTCGGGGTGAAGCGCGCTTTCCTCCCAGATAAAGTCGTTGATGGATTTTACCTGCGCCGGCTTGGTGGCGGTGGAGCAGACCAGGTAGCGCTCCGTTCCGATTTCCCGGCCGCTTTTCAGCAGCGCTTCGGCGGTGCCTTGGCCGTCATGCATCGCAAGGTCATAAAAATCCCCGATGGAAGCCACCGCTTTGGCGGCAATTTTCATGGGAAAGATGTGCGTATGGGCGTCGATGATGCGTTCTTTTTCCAATTTCCTGCCTCTTTTCTGTGTGCAAAGCATAATATGCGCATAATTTTTGTTTCTGACGCTTATTATACAATAATCCGCCGGAAATTTCAACTTATATTTCCACAAGAAAGGAGGCGGGCCCGCGAAAAAAGCTGGTGCTTTTGCCGCGTTATTCCGCCTGGCCCAGGTATTCCTCCAGACAGAGCCCCTGGGACATGATTTCTTTTGCAGCCTCCACTCCCACATAGCGGTAATGCCACGGCTCGAAAATTACGCCGGTGATGTCGGATTTCCCCTCGGGATAGCGGAGAATGAAGCCGTATTCGGCGCAGTGTTCAATGAGCCACTGCTGCTCGGCGGTTTCCATCTGCCCCTCGTCCAGAATCTGATAGGAGAGGGCGACAATATCCGCGGCAAGGCCCAGCTGATGCTCGCTGGTGCCGGGATAGGCCACCACCGTCCTCGCTTCGGCGACAGCCGCTTCCCCCTCCAGACCCTGGGACTCGCAGACGGCCACCTGATCCTCGAACAGGGAGGTCTGCTTTTCCCAGGTGCGGTAGGCGGAGCAGATAATGGGGGAAAGCCCCGCTTCCCGGGCGTCGGCCAGCATTTCCTTCAGCGCGTCGGCCGCCCGGGCGTCAAATTGGTGGCCGTTGGCGTCGGCGTCGGCCAGTTCCGGGACGTAGCCGTCCTCCAGGGGATGGGTGTTGTTGACCAGCGTGAGGCGCCAGTCCTCCGCAGACGGAGAAGCGGCGGAACCCTCCGCAGTGGAGGATTCCGCCGCTCCGCTGGATTCGCCGCTTTCCGCGGACGATTCCGGAGTTTCGGAGCTTTCAGCGCCGGAGGGCTCTTCCGACGAGCCGGCCGGGAGGGAGCTTTCCTGGGAAATCGAGCTTTCATTCTGCCCGCTGCTCTCTTCGCCGGACCCGGAACAGCCCCGGACAATCAGCACAATCAGCAGAATCAGAAGCACGGCCAGTACGCAGACCAGGATTTTCCCGTTGCGGTTCAGCCGGCGGCGGCGTTTATACATGGGCAAGACCTTCTTTCTAAAGGACGGGCGAACCCCATCCCGCGTTTTGAACCAATGGGTACGGCGCAGCCGATACCACCTAGATTATACCAGATTCTTCCGAAAATAGCAATAAAAAATAGGAAAATATCCATTTGGCGGTTCGTGCGCAGAAGAAGGCGGCGCAGATGCGCTCCGCGGGGCGTCACAGCTTGAGGTTCTGCATTTTGTCGCAGTAATACTGGACGTTTTCAAACTTCGCATCGGGGGCAATGCGGTGGTCCGGGCAGGGAATGTAGCCGCCCAGCTCGATGAGGGGGCGCAGCCGCTCCACTTCTTCGTCGACGGCCTTGTAGTCCCGGGAAAAGACGGTCTTGTTCATGCCGCCTACGCCCCGCAGCTCTTTGCCGTACTGTTCCCGCCAGGGGGCAATGCTGGCGTTCCAGGTGCCCACCTCGATGGGGAACATGGTGTTGACGCCGTTTTCGAGCCAGGTGGGAATCAGCCGGTCGATGCATCCGTCGCAGTCCACCGAGACGATGTCGATGCCGTAGCTGTTTAACAGGCCGGTGATTTTTTTGTAATGGGACCCCACGTATTCGTCAAAGATGGCGGGGACCACCAGCGGGCCGTTTTTAAAGCAGATATCTTCCCAGAAATGGCCGTAGTCGAATTTTGCGCCGGATTCCAGCATGGCTTTGACGCACTGGTAGCACAGGCCGTCCATGGTGTCGATAATCTCTGTATACAGCTCAAAATCGTCGGCCATGAGGTAGCTCAGCTGCTCCACGCCCAGCAGATTCCGCATGGTGCCCATGAGGGAGCCGCAATGGATGCCGATGGGAAGTTCCCGGCCCGCGTCGTCCCGCAGCGCCTCCAGAGCCTCTTGGCTGATGCGCTCCATGGAGAACTGGAGTTTGGGCAGATATTCCTCCTCCCAGACCTTCCGGTCGGTGAGGGTGGTGCCGATTTCCGCCGGGATGGAGACCACATCGGGCTTTACCAGAACGATCAGCCCGTTTTCATCCCGGATGACGCTGCTGCCGTCCGGGCGCTCTTCCAGGGTTTTGCGGGCAAAATGGGGGAACAGGTCGACGCTGGCCCCCACGCAGGAGTTCCAGTTGAAGTCAAACCCCAGCTTTTTCATAATGGCGCGGTCCCCTGCGCCGTTGTCGCCGGTGCGGCAGTAATCGTCGGCTTCCTCCCTGGTGATGTGGCCTTCCGCCGCCCATTTCTGCACCGTCTCCGCCCAGTAGCCGAAGGAAACCACCGGGAGCTTGTCGTAGGGCTGATAATGCAGCACCGCCCGGGTCGTATCGCGAAATGTCATAAAAATACCGCCTTTCTGCGAAATAGAACTTGCATTCCTGCCTGCTTATGACTATAATAATACTCGAACATTCCGATTTTTTCTACCGGAAAATTTGCGGAAAAATTCGGGAATCCTGCGAAAAGGAGGCGGCGGCCTTGCGCGAACAGTACGAAATGGGGGATACCTCCCGCCAGAAGAGCGGGCTTTACACCGGACTGCCCTCTTCCGAACTGCTTCCCTTCCGGCTCATCAGCTTCGGGGACTACCTCTGCGACAGCCAGTATTACACCGAGCGGGAGGGGCAGGGGAATTTCCTCTTCCTGGGGACCATTTCCGGCTGCGGGGAGCTGCGCTACCGGGGGCGGAGGACGCTCCTCCAGCCGGGACGTGCGGCGGTGATCGACTGCTACCGGTACCAGTATTACGCCACCTGGGGCGAAAAGCCCTGGCGGTTTGTCTGGATGCATTTTTCCGGCGCGGCGGCTGCGGCCTTTGTCCAGATGCTCAACGGGGAAGGGCTGCGGGAGGCGGCGCTGGACCCCCGGTGGGCGGAGGATTTCTTCCCCCGGCTGGAGGAATACGCCGGTCAGCCGGGGCGGTTTACCGACCTGACCGTTTCCCTTTGGATTCACCAGTTTTTAAACGAGCTGGCCCAGTCGGCGGACAGCCGGTCCGGCGGGCGGTACCAGCGGGAAATGCTGGAAATCGCCGCCTATCTGCGGGAAAACCTGGACAAGCCCCTGCGCGTGGCGGACCTGGCGGCCCGGTGCGGCCTGAGCGAGTTCCACTTCCTCCGGGTGTTCAAAAGCGCCGTGGGCCAGCCGCCCTACGAGTATCTGACCCTCCTGCGGATGAACCAGGCCAAGCAGCTGCTGGCCTTCACCGAGGAAAGCGTGGCGGAGGTGGCGCAGCAGGTGGGCTATTCCGACGCCAAGGCCCTCATCGACAATTTCAAGCGCCACACCGGCGAAACTCCCGCCAAATTCCGCCGCCAGGTCCGGGAACAGGAAGGGTATCTCCGCTGACTGTGCGATTTGCGGAAAACGCACAAAAATAGCGGGGAAAAACGGGCGAATCTCTCAATGCGCATTGGGAAAAGTCCGGCGAAAACCCTTTATTGAACCGCGAAAATCGTGTATAATAAAAGGAAAAGCGTGAATCCTGTTGCAATCGAGGGAGGATATTGATGGAAGAAAGCATCTATCTGGTTTTGGAGGACGGCACCGTTTTTGAGGGAAAGCCGTTCGGCGCGGCGGGGGAGGTCACCGGCGAGGTGGTCTTTACCACCGGCATGGTCGGTTACCTGGAAACCCTGACCGACCCCAGCTATTACGGGCAGATCGTTGTGCAGACCTTCCCGCTCATCGGGAATTACGGCGTGATCCCCGCGGATTTTGAAAGCAGGCGCCCTGCCCTTTCGGCGTATATCGTGCGGGAGTGGTGCGAGGAGCCCTCCAATTTCCGCTGCGAGGGAACGCTGGACGCTTATCTGAAGCAGAACGGCGTCGTGGGCCTTTCCGGCATCGACACCCGCGCCCTGACCCGCATCATCCGGGAGCACGGCGTCATGAACGGAAAAATCATCCGCAGCCTGGAGGACCGGGAGAAGGCGGCGGACGAGGCGAAGCGCTACCGCATTGTCGGCGCGGTGGAGGCGGTCAGCACCGAACAGCCGGAAATCGAAACGCCGGAAAATCAGACCTGCCGGGTGGTGCTGTGGGATTTCGGCGAAAAGGAGAACATCCGGCGGGAGCTTCTGAAGCGCGGCTGCGAGGTGGTGCGGATGCCCGCCGGCTCTTCGGCGGAGGAGATTCTGGGCGTCAATCCGGACGGCATCATGCTTTCCAACGGCCCCGGGGACCCTTCTGAAAATACCGCCATCGTGGAGGAACTCAAAAAGGTCCTGGCCTCCGGGCTGCCGGTGTTCGGCATCTGCCTGGGGCACCAGCTCACCGCCCTGGCCATGGGCGGGCGCACCGAAAAGCTCAAATACGGCCACCGCGGCGGCAACCAGCCGGTGACCGACAAAAAGACCGGCCGCGTTTATATCACCAGCCAGAACCACGGCTACGCGGTGGCGGCGGATTCCCTGCCGGAAAACGCTTTTGTGCGGTTTGTCAACGCAAACGACGGCACCTGCGAAGGCGTGGATTACGAAGGAACGCCGGTGTTCACCGTACAGTTCCATCCGGAGGCATGCTCCGGGCCGCAGGACACCAATTTCCTCTTTGACTGGTTCCTGCACAACATCAGAAACCATCCATCTTCCCGTCCGTGAGACAGAAAGGAGCGGCTTATGAAGCATCAGATCGTCATCGTTTTGGACTTCGGCGGACAATATAACCAGCTCATTGCCCGGCGGGTCCGGGAGTGCGGCGTTTACTGCGAGGTGAAGCCCTATACCACCCCCCTTGCGGAAATCAAGGCCATGGAGCCCATCGGCATTATCTTCACCGGCGGCCCGGACAGCGTGTATCTTCCCGATTCCCCCAAGGTTGACCCGGAAATTTTTGCCTGGGGCGTGCCCATCCTGGGCATCTGCTACGGCTGCCAGCTCATGGCGCAGACCCTGGGCGGGCAGGTTACCGCCGCCCAGGACGACACCGCCCGGGAGTACGGCAAAACTGTCACCTATTACAACACCTCCTGCAAGCTCTTCAAGGGGCTGCCGGAGCAGGGCATTTCCTGGATGAGCCACGGCGACTATATGGCGGCCATCCCGGAGGGCTTTACGCTGGAGGCGCATTCCGACGCCTGTCCCAATGTGGCGATTGCCGACGAAAAGCGCGGCTTTTACGGCGTACAGTTCCATCCGGAGGTCAATCACACCGAAAACGGCATCAGGATGATCCGCAATTTCCTGTATGAGGCATGCGGCGCCAAAGGCGACTGGACCATGGGCGACTACTGCAAGAGCGCCATCGCGGAGATCCGGGAAAAGGTCGGGGACGGCAAGGTGCTGCTGGCCCTTTCCGGCGGCGTGGACAGCTCCGTTGCGGCGGCATTGCTGGCGGAGGCTGTTGGCAGCCAGTTGACCTGTGTGTTTGTGGACCACGGCCTCATGCGCAAAAACGAGGGGGACGAGGTGGAAGCGGCCTTCGCCAAGTGGGATATTCACTTTGTGCGGGTGGACGCGGAGTCCCGGTTCCTGGGCAAACTGGCCGGGGTTTCCGAGCCGGAGCAGAAGCGCAAAATCATCGGCGAAGAGTTTATCCGGGTCTTTGAGGAAGAAGCCAAGAAGATCGGCCGGGTGGATTTCCTGGTGCAGGGCACCATTTATCCCGACGTTATTGAGTCCGGCGCCGGAAAAGCGGCGGTTATCAAGAGCCACCACAACGTGGGCGGTCTGCCGGATTATGTGGACTTTAAGGAGATTATTGAGCCGCTGCGGCTGCTGTTTAAGGACGAGGTCCGGCAGCTGGGCCGGGAACTGGGCCTGCCGGAATATCTGGTCATGCGCCAGCCCTTCCCGGGCCCCGGCCTTGCCATCCGGATCATTGGGGACATCACCAAGGAAAAGGCGGACATCCTGCGGGATGCGGACGCCATTTTCCGGGAGGAAATCGCCAATGCCGGCCTGGACCGTTCCATCAACCAGTATTTCGCGGTGCTGACCAACACCCGCTCCGTGGGCGTTATGGGCGACGGCCGGACCTATGATTATACCCTGGCGCTGCGCGGCGTCACCACCAGCGACTTCATGACTGCCGACTGGGCGCGGATTCCCTACGAAGTGCTGGACAAGGTTTCCGTCCGCATTGTCAACGAGGTGAAGGGCATCAACCGGATTGTTTATGATATTACCTCGAAACCCCCGGCTACGATTGAGTGGGAATAACCGTCAAAACGGCTCAAACCCGCATGAATACAGGGTTTTTGACCTGTTAATCTGCCTTGTGATACTGGATTGATACTATTCGTTTCAACCCGGCCACACAAGAGAATGATTGCAAAGGGCAAGCAAGCCGCCCTGCTGAACGACAAATTCAGCAGGGCGGCTTTGCTTGTCCTATTTTTCTTTTCTCCAAGGAACATAGTAGTCAAACCGTTTGCTGTCGTCACAGGTACACGGCCAGTTGATTTTCCATTCAAAGTATTCCTCCCTGGTGATCTCCCCGGCGTGAAGTTCCTGCTGGCGCAAGAGCCATTCCCGCATGAACTCGTCTACCAGCCCATAGTTGAAGTAAATGCCCACGGGAGGTTGAGCGGGCCAGTCGTCCGTGTCGTTGTATCGGACGGCGGTATCATCGGAGGCCCCCGTCTTGCCGGGATTGCGGACAAGCTGAAACAGGCGAATGGAGCCGGGGCTGTCCTCGTCCAGCCAG
Organism: Candidatus Merdivicinus intestinavium; assembly: GCA_018713245.1. Classification (GTDB taxonomy): domain Bacteria; phylum Bacillota; class Clostridia; order Oscillospirales; family Ruminococcaceae; genus Merdivicinus; species Merdivicinus intestinavium. The sequence goes on along the minus strand of DVFM01000080.1, from coordinate 846 downwards.
AAGAATGTCCGCATGAAGTCCTCGGCGCAGCCAGGACGGAGCGTGTAGAAGTTCTGGAAGTCTACCCGAAGCGCCTGGGCAATCTTGTCCAGCAGTTCCCTTTTCGGAACACGGTAGTTTGTTTCATACTGGGCGATACGATTGTCCGCTCCCTTTTCCTCAAAACCGACAGCCAGCCCCAATTCCTTTTGCGTCATGCCTCGAAAAGTTCGGATTTTCTTGATTTTTTCTCCTACTGTCATATGTTCCACCGCCTTTGAACATAGTATAGCGCAAATAAGCGAAATATGCAAGAGAAAAATTAACAAAATTGCGAAATTTCCTCTTGACATTAACAACCATGCGAATGTATAATAAGAACGTGGGCATTAACAATTTTGCGAACCAGAAGCAAGGAGGTGAAAACATGAGCAAGGAACTGTTTGTACGGGCCGAGGAAGTGGCCGGGGTGCTGGGTATCTCCAAGCCCTACGCCTACAAGCTGGTGCGGGAGATGAACGAGGAACTGAAGCAGAAAGGTTTCCTCACCATCCCCGGACGGGTGAGCAGGAACTACTTCGAGGAAAAGTTCTATGGACTGCGGGAAAATCAGTAAGGAGGGAACAAAATGCCAGCATACAAAGACAAGGCCAAAGGCACATGGTATGCGTCCTTTTACTTTGAGAACTGGACGGGGAAAAAGGAAAAGAAGATGAAACGGGGCTTCAAGACCAAGCGGGAGGCGCTGGAGTGGGAACGGACATTCCTGCAACAGCAGACCGCCGACCTGGACATGACCTTTGAGAGTTTCGTGGCCCTCTACGCTGCGGACGTGAAAGGCCGTATCAAGGAGAACACCTGGGGGAC
>DVFM01000079.1 GCA_018713245.1 Candidatus Merdivicinus intestinavium | reverse complement strand
GAAAAGCCCGCCGCCTGCGGTTCTGCCTGCGGCGCCGGCGACAAGTCGGAAGAAAAGCCCGCCGCCTGCGGCACAGCTTGCGGTGCCGGCGATAAATAATCCGTTCCATCCCCACGAAAGCCGTTCCCGGCAGGAGTGATTCTGTCGGGAACCTGCGAAACTTTACTCGGTAAATCCGATTGACATAGAACGCATGTGCAAAGCGAGGTTCCAGAATATGAAACAGTATTTTTCCTTTCAATGGCATATTACCGACGAATGCGACCAGCGGTGCAAGCACTGCTACATTTTTTCCGAAAACAACTGCAAAAAGCTGGATTCCATGACCTGGAAGCAGATGCAGGAGACTTTTTCCAACTGCCTGGATTTCTGCAAGGTGTATGACCGGCTCCCCTACTTTTACATCACCGGCGGCGACCCCATCCTGCACCCGGATTTCTGGAAGCTGCTGGGGCTTTTGAAAGAGCACGGCGTCCCCTTCACCATCCTGGGCAACCCCTTCCACCTGACCGATGAGGTGTGCCGCAGGCTGAAGGAATACGGCTGTGAAAAATACCAGCTTTCCCTGGACGGCATGCGGGAAACCCACGACTGGTTCCGCAAGCCGGGCAGCTTCGGCATTACCCTGGAGAAAATCGGCTGCATCAACCGGGCGGGCATCCGCAGCGTCATCATGACCACCGTCTCCGGCACCAATATCGACCAAGTGCCGGACATCATCGACGCGGCGGTGGAAGCCGGGGCCAATGTTTTTGCCTTTGCCCGCTACTGCCCCACCAGCGAGGAAAAGGATGTGGGCATCGAACCCATGCGCTACCGCCAACTGCTGGAAACCTGCGACAAGAAATTTCAGGAGTATCAGGCGGCGGGCTGCCGGACTTACTTCAACAAGAAAGACCACCTGTGGACGCTGTACGAATACGAAACCGGCGCTTTCAAAATCCCGGAAGCCGTGGAAGAAGGGATGATCTACGGCGGCTGCAACTGCGGAAACTGCCACCTGACCATTCTCCCCACCGGGGACATTTTTGCCTGCCGCCGTGTCCAGAACAGCAAGGTGGGCAACGTGTTCGAAGACCGGCTAGCCGACGTTTGGGTTTGCCAGATGGAACAATATCGGGACTACTCCAAATTTGAGAAATGCGCCAAATGCGAGTTATTGGCGTGGTGCCGGGGCTGTCCCGCTGTTGCCAGCGGCAAAGACGGCAATTTCTATGCCGCAGACCCCCAATGCTGGAAGGAGGTCTATTGAACATGAACAGTTTGATGGAAACCATCCTGCACCGCCGCGCTATCCGGCGTTTTTCGGAACGGCAGGTTGAGGAAGCAGCACTTTCGCAGATTTTGGAAGCGGGGCTCTACGCCCCCAGCGCGGGAGGACGGCAGGGGCCCATTTTCGCCGTCTGCCAGGACCGGGAAGTCAACGAGCGGCTGGGGAAGATAAAGCGCGCCAATTCCCGCCCCCGCATGGCGTCGGGGGAGAAGTACGTCTCCAGAGAACAGCCCAGCATCGCCGACGACCCAAACCTCACAAACGCCTTTTACGGCGCGCCCACCGTCGTCACCCTTTTTGCGCCGAAAAATTTCCTCTTTTCGGGGGAGGACTGCGCGGCGGCTGCCGAAAACATGATGCTGGCGGCGGATTCCCTGGGGGTCGGCTCCTGCTACATCGGGCAGGGCTGGACGGCTTTCGCCGACCCTTACGGGCAGGAAATTTTGAAAAAATGGGGCGTCCGCACCGACTATTACGCCGTGATGCAGCTCCTGCTGGGCTACCCCCGCGAAGGGGACCCGCACCCCGCGCCCAAGCCGCGCCGGGAAGGCAGGATTCTGCGCTTCTAGCCGGGGAATTTAAAGGATAAAGGGAGGAATTTTTCATGGATGCAAAAACCTGTTTGCAAAAATTGCAGTATGTGGGCGTTTTAGCGTTCGCAACGGTGGACGGGGCCGGCAATCCCCAGATCCGGAACATCAGCGCCATCCACTATGAGCCGGACGCCCTGTACTTTTTCACGGCCAGAGGGAAGGAGTTCTGCAAAGAGCTCTTAACCGACGGCCGGGTGCAGATACTGGGATACACCAAATACAAGGAAATGATCCGCCTTTCTGCCAAGGCTGTCCCTGTTCCGCAGGAGGAGCAAAAGCGTTGGATTGATACGATTTTTTCCGAACAGCCCTATCTCTCCAATGTGTACCCCGGCGATACAAGGAGCATCGGCATTGTATTCCAAATCAAGGACGCCGCGATCGAGTATTTCCATCTGGGTGTGAACCCGATTTTCCGGGAAAGCTATGTAATCGGGAACGGGAGCCTTTCGCCCAAGGGGTATGAAATCACGGACGCCTGCATCGGCTGCGGAAAATGCGCCCAAAATTGCCCGCAGAAGTGTATCACAAAGGGACAGCCCTTTGCCATCCAGCAGGAGCATTGCCTCCACTGCGGGAACTGTTATGAAAACTGTCCCGTCAAAGCTATCATAAGGAAGTAAGGATAATATGACCCAATCGGAAAGACGAGTTTTCCTCATAAAAGAATTGCTCCGTGAACAGCCCGGATATTCCAATCTGAAAATCCCGGCGGATGAGCAGGAGCAGCGGAAGCTGCTTCGTTCGCTTTTGAATATCCGGATGCCGGAACCTGCGAGTGAACGATTTTTAGAGGTACAAGACGCCTATCTGCAAGAAGAAATCCGTCGGAAAGGGATCACCGATATTTCTGCTCTTCGGCCGGTACAGCCCGGGATTTATCTCTGGCAGGGAGATATTACGACCCTCCGCTGCGATGCCGTCGTCAATGCGGCCAACAGCCGGATGCTGGGGTGCTTTGTCCCCTGCCACGGGTGCATTGACAATGCCATCCACACCTTTGCAGGCGTTCAGCTCCGGCTGGCCTGCGCCGAACTGATGAAACAGCAAGGGCATGAAGAAGAAACCGGCAAGGCGAAAATCACGCCGGCTTTCAACCTGCCCTGCCGTTCTATCCTGCACACCGTCGGGTCCATCGCGGGCATCCGGCTCACCCATCGGGACCGGGAACTGCTTGCCTCCTGCTACCGTTCCTGCCTGGAGCTGGCGGAGAAAAATCATCTGAAAAGCATTGCGTTTTGCTGCATCTCAACAGGCGAGTTTCATTTTCCAAATGAGGAAGCGGCGCAAATCGCCATTCAGGCCGTGAAAGATCACAAAGCGCAGACGCACAGCGAAATGGAGGTGATCTTCAATGTTTTTCAGGAAACCGACCTTATCATCTACCGAAAGTTATTGGGGGCAAATTGACCGGCTGAAAAACAAAATCGAGTCTGCGGACGCAATCGTCATCGGAGCCGGGGCGGGGCTTTCCGCCTCCGCCGGATTCACCTACACGGGCCGGCGCTTTCAGGACAACTTCCGGGATTTCATCCGGAAATACGGCTTTCAGGATATGTACTCCGCGGGCTTCTATCCGTATGATACCTTGGAAGAGCATTGGGCTTACTGGAGCCGCTATATCTTCATCAACCGCTATCAGGACGCGCCGGGGGACGCCTACCGGAATCTGCTGAAGCTGATGGAGGGAAAAGACTATTTTGTGCTGACGACCAATGTGGACCACTGCTTTCAAAAAACCGGGTTCGACAAGCGCCGGCTGTTTTACACCCAGGGGGACTACGGCCTGTGGCAATGCTCCAGGCCGTGCCACAGCAAGACGTATGATAACGAGGCAATCGTCAAAAAAATGGTGGCCGAACAGGAAAATATGCGCGTACCCTCCGCACTCGTGCCGCACTGCCCCGTCTGCGGCGCGCCCATGTCCATGAACCTGCGCGCCGACGGCACCTTTGTGGAGGATGAAGGCTGGCACAGAGCGGCGGAAAGGTATCAGGATTTTCTCCGCCGCCATGACGGGCTGCATATCCTCTATCTGGAGCTGGGCGTTGGAATGAACACACCCGGCATCGTAAAATTTTCCTTCTGGCAGATGGCCGCAGCGAATCCAAAAGCGGTGTATGCCTGCATCAACCTGTCCGAAGCGTACTGCCCCGCGGAAATCGGCAAACGCTCCATTTGCATCCAAGGGGATATCGGCGGCGTTTTAAACGAACTGCCGGCGGTGTAATGCCCGGACATGCGGCGCAGCCCCGGGAAGCGCCGGATTTCCCGCAAAAAATTCCCCCGCCGGCCAAGGCTTTAAGCCCGGTCAGCGGGGGTTTTTCAGATCAGGCGGACCTGGTCCGAAACAGAGCTGTTATTTTTTCTTCTTGCGGAGAGTCGCCGCGGCCACCGCCGACGCGCAGGCTACCAGCAGAAGGCTGCCCGCCACTTTAACGCCGGTCTGAGGCGGCTGAGCGGTCTGAGGAGTTTCCTCGTCGGGAATGGTCTCCGCCGGAGTCTCACTGGGCTCGCCGGAAGGTTCCCCGGGGACTGCATCCGGAACGGAAGGATCCGTGCTGGGGAAGCTGGTCTGGGGAGTTTCGGGGTCCGAAATCTCCTCGCCGGGATCGGAGGGCTCGGAGGGTTCTTCCGGTTCGCTGGGATCGGGGTCGGGGATGTAGGGAGGCTGGTCCTCTTCCCGTTCCCATCCTGCATAAACAACCGTCCAGTTATCCGTCAGGCCGGTGCTGAAGTTGAAAGGAGTGGTGCATTCCGGATCCAAATACCATCCGGTGAACTCCCAATACCAATCGCTGGAACCGCTCTCCCGCTCGGGATTGGCAGGAGTCCGTCCGTTTCCGCCGTAGGCGATGGAAGTCTGATTCTCCGGCATATTGGTCACAGTATCGGTTCCGGCGTTTGCGTCAAAAGCCAGGCCGACTGCGGGCGCATAAACATAGGTTCCGGCGCAATCGAAACTGTTTTCATGCTCCCCGGTATGATCTGTGTAATCCGCACAAACGTTGGTACATTCGTACCGTACAACGCCATAGGCATCCGGGGTAGCGACATCTGTCAATTCCCCGTTCGACCAGTCATAATTGTGGTGAGACAGCTGCGCCGTGGTCAGAGTGCCGATTTTCGCCTTTTCTGCACCAATAATGTCGCTGCGGTCCTTCACATGGTCATCCTCAAAGAGGTCGGCGTCATTGTTACTGGCGGTGCTTTCCGCATTGCCGCGGGCATAATCGCTCGTCATAAAGGGGTTGAGGAACAGGGTGTTCTCATCTTCCTCCCCATTCAGCGCAATGTCTGCGTCGGTCAGAACCGGTTCCGTGTTGCTTTTCAGGTTATCCGCCGCGTTGGAGTTCAAATCATACGCCACGATGGAGCAGGACTCCACAGTAGTAACCGTCCCTTTTCGGCCAACGCCGCCCAGCCAAACGGAGCCTTCCTGCGCTTCAGAAGTGCCGCCGTCCACGGTGAGGGTATGCCCATTCAGCCACAGGTCACCGGCAGAATAGCTCAGCAGCTTTTCGCCGTTGCAGCGAATATCCACAGTGCAGTTGGTCAATCTGGAATCCGTCGACTGAATGTAAACACCGGCATAGCCGTTATGCAGAACTTCCAGCTTGGAATCGGTCATTTCAAAACCAACGCAGGAAAGGGCGTGGCCGCCGCGGTTGCCATTCATTTCGATGGTAGAGTTGTTTACAATCCAGTAACCGGAGTTGCAGGCGTTGCCCAGATTGTCGTTCACTATGATTTCAGAGTTATCCACACGGATATTGACATTGTTAATGGCAAAACCGCCGGCATGATTATCATGAAAATCAATGGTGGAATCTTCCACAAAGATGGCGTCATAACCCGTTCTATTGTCTCCGGAATAGAAACAGTTAACGTTGCCGCTGTCCGTGGTAGAGCCGGTGGCGGTCATAGAGGAGCCGTTGACCAGTTTCAGCACGCTGCCCCCATACATGGCGTAGCTCCAGCCGTTTTTATTGTTGACGGTGCTGATATCGCAGTTATCGAAGGTGACAGCGCCAGTGGAACCATAAAGGCCCAGGAATTGGCCGTTGTAGCCCACCGCTTCGAGCGTGCAGTCATACAGATCGATGTCGCCGCCAAAGAAATAGATGGCCGCGTCATATCCGGCACTTGTGGATTTAGCTGCGCCCTCTTCGGTGACAAAGATGCAGTCGCGGAATTCCACTTTGCCGCCGATCCACAGCTTGGTGACAGTTTCCCCGTTATTATAGGAAATTCCGTCCTGGTTTCCGGAAATTTTAACCGTCTCGCCGGAAAGGTTGAAGGTGCAGTCCTCGAATACGATAGGTTCATTGGCATTCTGGTTGGCAATCATCACAACTTTGCCACCGTCAATATCAAAGGTTTCTCCTGTGGCGCCCTCTTCGATGATATTGACGTCCTCGACAAGTTCCGCAACGCCGGAGATTTCGTCCGCCGTCTCCGTGGTTTCGTCGGTGGTGGTATCGCCGCCGGTGGTAGTATCGCCGCCAGTGGTAGTATCCCCGCCAGTGGTAGTATCCCCGCCGGTGGTAGTATCCCCGCCAGTGGTAGTATCCCCGCCGGTGGTAGTATCCCCGCCGGTGGTAGTATCCCCGCCGGTGGTGGTATCCCCGCCAGTGGTAGTATCCCCGCCGGTGGTGGTATCCCCGCCAGTGGTATTATCCCCGCCGGTGGTGGTATCCCCGCCAGTGGTATTATCCCCGCCGGTGGTGGTATCCCCGCCAGTGGTGGCATCTCCATCTTCATCGGTATTTGTGGTAGTAAGCCCCGAAGAGTTGTCCTCCTCTGCCGCCGCCATTACGGTGTTTGCCGCAAGGGCGCTGACCATCATTCCGGCCGCAATCATCACAGCCAGCAGTTTTTGCCATTTTGTTGTCTTTTTCATTCCATGATTCCTCCTGTTTTTCTTTCGGAATACATGGCAGCTGGGCCGGCATCGCGCAAATGCGCCTTAGCCCCCTGGCTTTGCGTCCCGCCCTTTCGGACGGTTTGCCCTTGTCATGTGCAGGTTATTGTCTCCGCGCCGCCCTCCTTTTCCTTCATTTGCGGCCCGCCGCGTCAACCTGCGGAAACTGCGCCCGTGCCGCATATTTTCGATTACATTTTAACACCCTTCCCGTAAAAAGTCAAGGAATTCTCTATCCGGCGCATGACAATCAAAGCCCCCTTTTTTGTACAAATAGGCGGAACATCGGGAGCGCGCTTTCCAGGCCGCCAGGCCCTTGATCTCCGCGGTGCAAACGAATATAATAGAAACAGGCGGCAAAACAGAGGGAGGGATGCGCTTGTTCGATGATTTCAGCCCCGAGGACGTCCGGCACGGCACGGAGCAGTTGAACCTGGCGTTCTACCGCCACGATCAGAATTCCGGCTATTCTTTCCCCAGCCACTGGCATGAGGAATATGAAATCATTTATGCAGAGGAAGGGACCTACAGCTTTCTGGCCAACGGGCAGCGCTTCTGCGTCCGGAAGGGGCAGGCGCTGTTCCTGGATTCCTGCACAATCCACACTTTTCCGAAAGAAAACCGCTCCGCCGGCGCCTATATCAGCATTGTATTCGGCAAAAAATTCCTTTTTCCCTCCTCGTCCAGCTACATCTGCCGGCAATTTTACGCGGAGATTCTGCCCCAGCGGGTTTCCCTGACCCAGCTGATTGCGGAGGAACCCGGCTGGAAGCAGGACCTGCTCGCCCAAATCCGGCGGATCAGCCGGCTGGGCTGCGCCGCGGCGGAAAACGCCCTTGCGATTCAGATTGCCCTGCTCACCATTCTGGACACGCTGCGGAGAGAAAAGTCCTACAGCGTCCTGCAGAACCAGCGGATGCTGCAAAACGAATCGGTCCGGGAAGCCTTGCTGTACATCCATCAGAATTATCAGGGGGACCTCTCCGTCCGGGGCATTGCCCAGAGCCTGCATATCAGCGTCAACCATTTCATCCGCATTTTCCGGTCCATGCTGGGCGTAACCCCGCAGAAATATATCCAGACCTGCCGCCTCCGGCAGGCGATTGCCGCAATGTCCCAGCATTCGGACGGCTCCCCGCCCTCCATCACGGAAATTGCCGCTGAGGCAGGCTTCAGCGACGCCAACTATTTTGCGCGCAGCTTTAAAAAGGCCACCGGCATGACCCCCTCCCAATATCGGAAAACCTGCGGCGCGGACCTTGACAAACGCGGATTGCCGGACTGAAAAAACTGTTGCATTTTGCTCCGGACCGCGGTATGATGGAACCAGAATGCGGCCCGAAAGCGGGCGACGGAAAGGACGGTACACAATGCCAAACATCAGGAAAATTCTGGTCTTGTTCAAAACTCATCTGGACGTGGGCTTTACCGATTTTGCCGGGACAGTCCTTCAGAAATACCGGGAAGAATACATCCCCGGCGCGCTGCGCACAGCCCGGGAGCTGCGGGAAAGCGGCGGGAAGGAACGCCTCCTTTGGACCACCGGCTCCTTCCTCATCTGGGACTACCTGCGCACCGCTTCCAAGGAACAGCAGAGGGAAATGGAAGAAGCGGTCCGCGCCGGGGACATCAGCTGGCACGGCCTGCCCTGCACCACCCACACCGAGCTGATGAACGGCCCGCTGTTTGAATACGGCCTGAGCCTTTCGGGAGACCTGGACGCCCGGTTCGTCCGGAAAACCATCGGGGCCAAGATGACGGACGTGCCCGGGCATACCATTGCCATGGTGCCCTATCTGGCCAAAGCGGGAATCCAATTCCTGCACATCGGCGTCAACCCCGCCTCCACGGTGCCGGACGTTCCGGAGGTGTTCCGCTGGCAGTATGAGGGCAGCGAGATCGTGGTCATGTACAACCGGGATTACGGCAGATTTACCATGATCCCCGGCACCGAAACCGCCGTGTATTTTGCCCATACCGGCGACAACCACGGCCCCCAGTCGGCGGAGGCCATCCGGCAGGTTTACCGGGAATTGGAAGCGGAGTACCCGGACGCCCGGCTCTGCGCGGCGGATTTGAACGGCCTGGCCCGGGAAGTGCTGGCGGTCAAAGACAGCTTGCCCGTTTTCACCAAGGAAATCGGGGACACCTGGATCCACGGCGCCGGCTGCGACCCGTGGAAGGTCCGTCAGTTCCGGGAAATGCTCCGCCGGGAACCGCAATGGACGGAGCAGGAACGGAAAGAAGCCTTCCGGGAGCTGCTGCTGGTCCCGGAGCACACCTGGGGCATGGACATCAAGACCCATCTGGCGGACCACGAGCACTACATCCGCGCGGAGTTTGAGAAAGTCCGGAAAACTGCCCCCAACTATCAGAAGGTGGAGGCTTCCTGGAAGGAACAGCGGGATTATGTCCGCCGGGCCATGGACAGCCTTTCCCCGGAGCACAAAGAGGCGCTGGCGGAATTCGGCAGGGACGTTTGCCCGGACGGCAGCGGATTCGTTCCCGTGGACATGGACGGGGAATATTCGGCGGCAGGCTGGGATTTCCGGTTTGGGACGGACGGTTCCCTGCGGAAATTGGAGCGGAACGGCAGAGCTTATGCCGACGACGCTCACCGTTGGGGCGAGGTGCTCTATGAAAATTACTCCCCGGAGGATTACCGGAAATTCTATCAGGCTTACGCCACCTGCGATGTGGGCTGGGCCCGGGAGGATTTCGGCAAAATCGGCATGGAAAAGGCCATTGCCGTGCGGCTCCAAACCACCCCGGTGCTGAAAGCACTTCTGCGGAAGGACAATGAGTTCCTGGCCCGGATGGAAATGAAGGGTACCGCCCATGATCTCTACGGCGCGCCCGCCAAATGGGAGATGCGGGTGAAATTTGAGGAGAAAGCCGTTTCCTTCGCCCTGCGGTGGACGGACAAGCCGGCCTGCCGGGTCCCGGAGGGGATCTGGTGCGGATTCTGCCCGGCGGAAGGGCCGGAAAACTGCCGGGTGCGGAAACTGGGCAGCTGGATTAACCCGCTCAGCGTCTGCAGCGGCGGCGGGATGCACCTCCACGCCACCGACTGCGGCGTCAAATGGGACGGCGGCCAGCTGGACACCCTGGACACCGCCCTGGTTTCCGTGGGGAACCCCAAGGTGGTGCCCTATACCAAAGAGCCCGTTCATCCGGAGGAGGGCTTCTGGTTCAATCTGGAAAACACCATCTGGGGCACCAATTTTGTCATGTGGTACGATGACGACGCCTCCTTCCGGTGGGTGTTCCGGGCAGGCGACAGCAGATAGCGCGAAAATCCCGTTTCTGAAAAACAAAAGAATGCCGCCGCGGCAGCTGGGGAACCCCTCGGCTGCCGCGGCGGCTCTTCTATTATTTTTATTTTCCGGCGGAGGAAAGGCACTGCTGCAGCTCTTTTACGTCCACCTGCCGCGGTTCGATTCCTTTTTTGACGCACAGGGAAGCCGCCGTTCCCGCCGCTTCTCCGAGCTTGACGCAGATCGGCATGACGCGGTAACTGGAGTGGGCCATATGCGTGCCGCTGATATCCCGGCCCGCCAGCAAAAGGCCGTCGATATTGACGGGCACCAGGCATCCGTAGGGGATGCTGTACCCCCTCTTCTGGGTAAACTGCGCCTGGCAGCCGGTGCTGTCCAGCCCCGACCCGCTCATATTGTGGACGTCAAAGTTAAAATGAGCGTCCCGAACGGCCCAGTCCTCATGCTGGACAGCATTTTCCACATCTTCCCGGGTCAGCACCTTCTCCCCCCGGAAATGGCGCGTCTCGCGGACCCCGATCATCGACGCGCTGCTGATGGGGTAGCATTCCGAATATCCCGGCACATTTTCCCGCAGAAACACGACAATCTCATCCATCTGCTTCCTGCAAAGCCGGTGGGCTTTGGTCAGGTCCCGGGCATTGGTCCCGTCCACGCCGATGCAGTTGGTCATATTGACCGTCACGACCCCCGGAATCGTGGAGCGGTATAGGAGGACATGCCCCGCCGGGAAGGGGAGCTTTTCCTTTCCCAGGTCCTGGATCATCCCCTTGGGGACGGGAAAATTGGTCTCAAAGGAGCCGGGGAATACCGCCGCCGCCTCATCCACCCCCGCGACCTTAAACATCAGCGTCATGGGCTGCATGCTGCCGTCCTCCTCGCGCCCTTTATAGAAGGGGACCCCGGCCCGGGCCGCAATATCGCCGTCCCCGGTGCAGTCTATGATAATATCCGCAAGAATCGCCTCCCTGCCGGATTTGGATTCGGTAATGATCCCGGCAGCGCGGCTGCCCCGAAGGATGACGTCCGAAGCGAACGTGTATCCTCTGAGCGTGATATTTTCTTCCTCCAAAAGCTGAAACAGCGCCTCCTTGAGCTTTTCCGGGTTGATGGTCTGCCGGTTCCCCTGAATGGCATCATCCCGCGACCGTTCCAGCAGTTCCTCGTAAAAGCCTCCCGCCGTGTCGCCGGTCCAGTGGCTCATCATGCCGGTTGTGGCAACGCCGCCCACGTCCCCCGACTGCTCCACCAGCACCGTCCTGCATCCCCGGCGCGCCGCGGCGACTGCCGCCCCGATGCCGGCGGGACCGCCTCCGACCACCAGAACCTCCGTTTTTTCCGATACGGGAATCTCCCGCGCGGGTTCTGTATAAAACTCCATCCTGCTCGCTCCTTTTTTCCGTTCTGCGGCGCGGCGTTATACGCGCCGTCAAGATTCAGTTTACCGCATTTGGGGCGGATTGTCCTCATCAGGCGTGCAGAGTTTCTATAAAAAAATGCACGATTCCGCCGCAGGCGGCGCAATCAAATGGAGTTCCGGAAGCAGGAAAGCAAAGCCGTCACCACGCGATGTGGAATTCCGAAAACCGCCAGCCTTCCTCCGTCAGAACCATGCGGATGGGATAGGACTCCGTATCAATCTCCCCGCCGCCGAGCGGCTCATAATGGCCGATCAGGTTAAAGAAAATTTCGTCCGCCGACGCGCCGGTCAGTTCGTATGCATCCGGCCCCTGATAGCCGGGGAGGCTGCCCCGGGCGGCGTCCAGGTAGCAAAGCAGGCCGTCCCGCTCGAAAAAAACGGGGAAATCTGTTCCCGCACCGGTCAGTTCGCCGATGTACTCTTCGGTGAAAATGGAGCGCATCATCTCCATGAAATCCGCCCACTGCCGGTACCGGCCGGTGGAAATCAGGTACCGGCTGCCGTCCTGTTCAAAGCTCTCCCCGCTTTCTTCCCCGCCGAACAGCCGGTCGATGTTGGTGGTGTCTCCGGACAAAGCGGGGAACACCTCCCTGGCCCGAAGGTAAAGCGCCTGCTGCTCTTCATCCAGGAAATCCGGAAGCGGAATTTCCCAGTCCTCTTCGGAGAGGGGCGGCTCCAAGCTGCCGCCGTCCGCCGTCTCGCTCCGCTCCGCAGGAGGCTCGCTGCTCCCAATCTCGCTGCACCCGGCTATTCCGCCCAGCAGCGCCGCGCAGAGCAGAACCGAAAGGACCTTTTTCACCGCGCATTCCCCCTTGTATGTCTGCGGCAGGCTGTGTTTTTCTTTTTTCGCCGCCGCAGGCTCTGCCGGAGGTCCGGCCCGCACCCGGGGCGCTGCCCGAAAGCGCTCCCCTTCTCTGTTTCTGATGCGGCCGGTTCCGGCTCTGTTTCGTTCATCCCGCTAACCGATCCGAAGGATGAACGCAAACGCCCAATCAATTTTGATCTCTGATTTTCCCCCACATATAGATAAATCGAAAAAGGGGCTGTTTGCAACAGAAATTTTAATATTTTTTTACCTTCCAATAAATTTTCCAATGATATCGTCCCATTTCTCCGCCGAATCATTGCAGGGAAACCGCAAAAAAACAAAAATTTCCTCCTGCCGCATCCGGATGCGCTCTTCCGGTTTTCGGAAGAGTGTGCTAAAATAAAAGGCGCAGGAGGGATTCCATGACTGATTTCTTTTTTGCCCTGCTTCTGTCCCGCATTGAAAACGAGGAGGAACAGCAGATTCTGGCGGACCTTTATCTCAATTACTGCACAGCCGTCGCCAAATATATCTCCAAACATCTGAAGGCGGACCCCGGCGACATTGAGGACTGCGTCCAGCAATGCTACCTGAATGTGGCCCGCAATATGGAAACCGTGGCGGCTCTGGAGCCCCGCCGCCGGCTCGCATATCTGCTGACGGCAGCCCTCACCACGGCGCGCAAATTCCTTCTCAAGCGAAAAGACGTCGTCTTTGCGGACGTTGACAGCGAAGAGCTCGACAACCTGACCTACAGCACCCGCCATCGCGCCGCGCCCAGCGCGGAATTTGTCACCATGGAACGGGAAGCGCTGCAGGCGTTTTATGACCGGCTTTCGGAGCTTTCCCCCACGGAACAGACGGTTTTTGACCTGTATATCCTCGGGCAAATGGACCGGGACGCCCTGGCCAAACAGCTCGGCATATCCTCCGACAGCGTCCGCACATACATCAGCCGGACCACCCGCCATGCCCGTCAGATTTTAAGGGAGGTGTGCAGCCTTGACTGAGTCTTTGCCCGACAAGGCAATTCTGGAGGAATTGGAACAGCTCCAGGTCCACCATCTGCGCGTGATAGCCGCGGCCGCCATGCTGGAGCAGGCCCGGCTGATCGAGGAGGAAGCGGCCGCCCACCCCGATCCCGCCGGGCCGGAGGATCTGCAGAAGTTTCTCCGGCTCGCTTCCGGGATCCGCCGCCGGCGGCAGCTTGCGCGCAGCCTGAAAAAAGCGTACCGGGCCGCAGCCAAAGCCGCGGTAATCCTGCTCATTGTGCTTGCAGGCGGCATATTCACCGTCATCAACGTGGAAGCGGTGCGGAGGCCCTTTCTGAACTGGCTGATTGACGTGCAGGAAACCCACACTTCCATCCATTTTGCGCAGGATTTCCTCCTACCGGATCAGAACGCGCTGACCTCTGTGGAATTCGGGTATCTGCCGGACGGATTCCGGGTGGCGTCTGTGGACGAGGGGGCCTCCAACATCACCTATTTTCTGGAATCGGACACGGGCGGGCAGATTCTCGTGCTGCAGAGCGATTTCAGCATGGGCGCCAGCCTGGATACGGAGGACGCGGTTGTAACGGAATTCCGGCTGGCCGGAAAATACGAGGCCATGTCTGTGGAAAAAGAGGGGTTTGTCACATTGGTCTGGACGACGGAGCAGGCGGCTTTCCTGATGGAAGGGGAAACCGGCCGCGCAGAGCTGATTAAAATTGCCGAATCGATTGCCGCGGCGCCCTGACCCGCTGCGGCGTCATCTGAAAGGAAGGGGAGAGACTGATGAAAAAGGAAATCAAAACCCTGGCGGACATCCGCCGCATTGTCGCGTTTGGAGACAGCGTAACCTTTGGAATGTCCGCTTCCGCACCGGAGCGGTGCTGGGCAAGCCTGACCGCGCAAATGCTGGAAAAATGGAGCGGAGCCCCTGTGGAACTGCGGAACAAGGGGGTCAGCGCCAGCATCCTCTGCCGGGAAACGCCGGCCTATGAATTCGCCGCCAACCCCTGCGGGCGGGAGCGGCTGCATCGGGACGTCATTGCACAACAGCCCGATCTTCTGCTGGTGGCATACGGCCTGAACGATTCCCGCGGCGGCACCTCGCCTTCTGTTTTCCGGCGGGATTATCAGCGGATGATTGACGAAATCCGCCGGGAAATCAATCCGGCAATCGTATGCCTGAACCTTTACTATATACACCGGGAATTTTACGCAGACTGCGAGCACTGGAATCACAGCGACTATCTGCTGACGGAGGAATATAACCTCATCCTTCGCCAGCTGGCGGAGCAAAACGGCCTCTGGTATGCGGATATTTACGCCGCCCAGCAGGGAACGGACTGGCTTGTCTGTCCGGACCACTGCCATCCGAACGACCTGGGGCATCAGCTGATTGCAAACCGCGTTTTTGAAACCATTATCCGCCACTGTCCCCCGGCCGATTGGGCGGAGGAGAGCCGCTCCGCCGGCCCGAAGCCCGAAAATACGTTTGTTTGACTTAAGCATTGCTGCCTACAAAACCAGCGCCCTCCAAAGTATCAAACTGGTGCTGGATACGGTCCGGCTGGCGATGGAAAAAGAAGAGGTCACTGCAGATCTGCAACTCCACAGTGAACAAGGATTTCAATACGCTTCCCAAAGCCATTTTACCCTCACACAAGAATACGGCATTGCTCCGTCCATGTCAAGACGGGCGAACCCATACGACAACGCCATGGCAGAAAATTTCTTTTCCATTCTCAAATCCGAATGCAGTCGTCTTTACAAGCCCGAGAACCTACATGATGCACAGATTCTCATTGATGAATATATCACTTTTTACAATCACGATTGCATTCAGCTTAACTCCACACTCTCCACTATCGAAAAACGACACTTGTTTACGTAATTCTTACCTATCCTACTTATGGTGGTTTTATTTCTGTCTTTTTTATAAGGAACAGTTCAAAAAACAGCGGTTTTGCATAGCGGTAAACCGGATGGCTGCCGCAGCTGCCCACGGAATACAGTTAATGGTCACCAGCTCACATTCAATCAGGTATTTCCAGCCATATTCAGTTCTCCCTTCCGCCGAAGAATTTATGATAAGCCACCAGCACTTCCACATATACCGGGCCAATTTGATGAATTCTTCCCGGCTGTTTCCGGTTCCCTTCAGATAATTCATCAGGCGCGCCTTTTCTACAAACGATTTCACCTTGGCGTCCCGGCCGCACTCGTAAGCAAACCGGATCCGCATCATGCCGATGGCGGCGGTGATTTTCAGATGGTCATACAGCGAAATGTCCGGGCTTTCCCCAAAAAGGTGCTGGACGGGAAGGGGCCGGTCCAGCTTTCCAATAAGATCAAGCAGGAAGTTGAGCCAGATTTCCTCCGGTTTTTGCCGGGGAAGCCGCTTTGATTTCCCGTTCGACATCCGCATAACGGGCGGCCGGGATCGGCGCATCCTCTTTCTGCGGCATCCGGAGGATTCCGTCCTGCGGATAAGGAGGCAGCGAAAATCCGCCATGTTCCCCGTTCATGTGGCGGAAAATCGGGCTGAGGGGCAGGTTCCGCACAAAGGTCCCGCCTTCTCCCTCAATTTCCCGGCGGTCGGCGGCGGCCGAAAGGTTGTCGGCAATGCAGGCGATATAGGCCGGATTCCCGGCAGGGGGCTTGTCCCGGCGCAGTTCGGCGGCATTGCGCCAGCGGACGCAGTCCAAAACCGGCTGCCCTCCACGCCGGAGAGAAGTTCCCCCAGGGATTCCCGGCCGAAACGGCTGTGGCTGCCGGAACCGCCGCCGGAGCAGCGAGGCAATCTGGGCGCGCTGCTTGTCCCGCTGGACCAGCATCAGCTTCGGCTCGCTGCACCGGTTGGGGGCGCCCGGCTCCGCGTCCTCATTGAGCTCCAGTTCGTATTCCAAATCGCAGGTTTTGGCGTTGGTGCGTTCCGTGGTGCCGGAGCGGTTCTCAAAATTCTTCACCTGAATCGCCCGGATGGGGAATTGCAGGGTGGAGGAGAGCAGGGCGAGCGTGGTTTTCATCTGCGGCGTGCCGGAGCTTAAGTTGACCAGGATTTCCGCGTCCGGATATTTCCGGGAGAGGCTGCGCAGCTGCTCCTCGAACACGTCGTAAAAGGCGTCAAAGTCCGAGGCGTCCTCCAGCTCGTCACAGCAGGGCGGCAGAATCTCCGGCGCATAGCCCGGGCACTGCTTTTTCAGATATTCAATGGGAAGCACATACCGGTTATCTTTTTCAGCCATCAGCCGCATTTCTTTTGTCATATACCAGAGAATCCGGTCCGGCTTATAATGCCGCGCGATATGCAGCATGGCGCCGTCATGCTCGCCGCGCACCGGGTCGGTGCTGCCGAGACAGCTGAAAAGGATTGTTTCCCGCCTGGTTTTTCCCATAGAGCAATCACCGTCTTTTTCGTTTTATTGAGGCTGCCGGTATGATACTACAGTTTCTTCCACGGCACAAGAGCCGGGAAAGGCGGGATGCGGCGGCCGGAAAAGCGCCCTTTATTCCCGGTCAGGGTTTACGGTCGGGAACTTGGCGCAGACCTGCTCCTGCCACTGATGGAGCAGCTGTTTCATTTCTTCTGCTTTTTCGGGATATTGGTTAATCAGATTGTTCTGCTCGCTCAGATCTGTTGAGATATCGTACAGTTCGTAATGAAGGTCCTCATAAAATTCAATGAGCTTGTATTGCCCTACAATCAGGGAAGAGCCGGGCGTTCCCCCCTGGTTGCCGTAATGGGGATAGTGCCAGAAGATCGGGCGCGGTTCAATTGCTGCGCCCCGCAGAAGCGGCATCAGGCTCACGCCGTCAAGCCCATCCGGAAGGTCCTCTTCGGCGCCGATCAAATCCATGAATGTGGGATAAAAATCGGGGGTCGTCACCGGGGTTAAGCAGCAGGTGCCGGCGTGTATCAGCTTGGGATACCACATAATCAGCGGGACCCTTGTTCCGCCTTCGTACATCCAGCCCTTCCCCTCGCGGGCGGGAAGGTTGCTGGTGGGAGAGCCCTCCGCGGTAGCCAGTCCCCCGTTGTCAGAGGTAAAGATGACCAGCGTGTTGTCCGCTTTCCCGCTTTCTTCCAGCGCCTTCATCAGCCGCCCGATATTTTCATCCAGATTCCAGATCATTGCCGCATAAGCCGGGTCGGATTGAATGGTCCTGCGGACGACCTGAAATCCGTTTCCTGTGGGAATCGGCTCGCCGGGCTGCAGGCTGTTTTCCTTATCCAGGCCGATTTCCTCCGCCTTTTTGCGGAAGCGTTCGATGTCTTTTTCCTTTGCATCAATGGGTTCGTGCACGGCATAATGGCAAAGGCTCATAAAAAACGGACGCTTCTCGTCGGACTGGATCAGCCTGATCGCCTCATCGGTGAGCCTGTCCGTAAGATATTCGCCTTCCGGCCCGTCCTCCAGGCTTTGGATGCCGTACGGGCTGAAATATCCCTGATGCGGGTGCCCCCAGGAGCAGCCGCCGATGTTTTTTTCAAATCCAAATTTTTCGGGATAATAGTCTTCCCCGCCCAGATGCCATTTGCCGATATGCCACGTCGCATAGCCTTTCTCTTTTAAGGAAGAAGCGATGGTTTTTTCTCCCAGCGGAATATGCTTCAGGTAGGGCGCATCCACCAGCTTTGCGCGGATGGGGTGAAAGCTGCCCATATCAATCCAATCCGTAACGCCGACTTTGGCCGGATATTTTCCCGTTAAATAGCTGGCCCTGGAGGGGGAGCAAACGGGGCAGGCGGCATAGGCGTTGGGGAACATCATCCCTTCCCGGGCCAGTTTGTCAATATTGGGGGTTTCATAAAAGGTGGAGCCGGTGCAGTTGAGGTCTTTCCAGCCCATGTCGTCCAACAGGATAAAAATAATATTTGGTCGTTGCATTTCTGTCATCCTCCCTGATCGTTGCAGGCAATTAGCCTATAATCTCATGTTGTGCTGCTATATTTTTATTATATTCTTTGGGTGGAGGAAAGTAAAGAAGAATTTGGATTTTTCATATTTAAGCTTGGATTTCTTGAGCTGCCCCATTCTATGCATGGAAAAATTACAGAAGTGCAATTTTTGTTGAGTACGTTTATATTATCCAACCACGGGAATATTTGCAAAAATACAATCATTCATCCGGATGACAGCCATAATTTTCAGCGCATGGAAAAAATGTGCCGAGCAAAGTCTCTCGGAATGGCCGTGCAGGGACTCTGCCCGGTTCAGCGCTGCGGAAATTTTTACAGCATGCTCCAGACGCGCCCTTTTCCCGAGAGCAGAGACCCGCATCACTTCATTTCTGCCGGCGCCTGATACAGGATCCCGTTCTGGAGCCACAGCCAGAATTTCTCTCTTCCCTTCTATCCCTTTACCTCCACCCGTGCTGTCTCGACCTCTTTCAAGCGCACAGTACAGAAGCATCAGCTCCAATGCGCGGTTCATCCGCAGAGAGAGCAAGTATTTCAGCGGGGATTCCTGCTTGTAATTTTTAAAAATGCAGGTCAAGCAGGCCAGACTAAAACCAAAGTGACTAGCCAAGGTGTCCATCCTGAACTGTTCGGTGAAGTGACCCTGAATATATGTCTCAATCATCTGTCCCAGGCTGCTGTCATCGCCGACAGCAGCGTCTTCCGAAAGCATCATATCCTTCACAGCGGTCTCGACTGTAGGAATCACATCGACAAGCCGGACAGAGAGGGCCAACTGGGAAAGTATGGCGCTCTTGGCGTGCCATACCTTCTGCTCCGAACAGCCGGGCAGGCTGTTGGCAATCATCCAGAGCATTGAACCCAGAGTTTTTTCAAAGGCGCTTTGTCGGCATCCCATGCCTCAGTTTCCCCAGCCTCCTGGCAGAGGACGGTGCTGTTGCGGCAACTGGCCAGAGTTTTGATGACGTTCATCTGCTGCCCGATTAGCAGGGTATCGTGGCTGCCGGTTTCCTCCGGACTTTCCTGCAGCCAGAAAATCTGCCCCGGTCCGATCCGCTGCTGCTCCAGCAAAAACTGGCTGCACTGCTGCCGAACGGGAAAGAGGTTTTCCTCCGTCACCCCGCCATAGAGCGCACAAAGGTTAACGGGATGGCCGTCCGATAGTGCCAGAAGATTCTCGAAAAGCTGTTTTGCCAGCTTTTCCATCCGTGTCTCGGCGTTCTCACCGGACAGCTCACAAAGAAAAAGTATTCGTCATACACATACGCCCACCAGGGATGGCCGTTCTCTTTGCTTTTGGGACGGGTATAACAAGTGGAAAGAACGCGGCCGCTCTCGAAGATTCTCTTGCAGATCCAGGGCGTTTTGTAGGCGCTGTCTGCCACAACGGTTTTGTGTTCGGGGTAGTTTCTGCACAGTTCATCATACAAAGGATCAAACGCGACACCGTCGTGGACATTGCCGGGAGTGACGTGAACACCAAGAACAAAATTGTGTTTGTCGCAGGCGGTGTGTGCTTCGCAGGCAAAACATTTTTTGTGTTCTCCCTTGTGGAACACACCGCTTTCCGGGTCGGTGGTGGATACCACCGTTTCCTTTTCGGGCGGCTTTTTGTCACTGTCATCCGAAAACGGCTTTTTCCCGTGTTTTTCCCGGTCTTTGTTTACCTCCTCAAACAGCTCTTTCGTATACCGTTTTGCCTGTTTGGGAACTGCCTTTTTGGCCTGTTTTTTCAGATTGGCATTTGCTTTGATGTGGGTTCCGTCCACAAAAATAGCTTCTGTGTCCAGATACCCTTCCTCTGCCGCAGCTTTCAGTACCCAGCGGAACACATACTCCACCGTGGCGTGGTTGAACCG
>DVFM01000078.1 GCA_018713245.1 Candidatus Merdivicinus intestinavium | reverse complement strand
GCCGGGGCCTACCGGGGGCTTTTGGTGGAGCCAGCCACCATCGACGACATCATGACCTTTTTTGGGAAAGGGGCGGAGAACAAATGACGGGGCTGATCCTCAAAGATTTTTACGCGCTGCGCAACTACCTTTGCAAGCAGCTGGCGCTGATGGCCATTATTTTCCTGGGGATTGGGCTGGTGTTCAAGAGCTGCTCCATTCTCCCCATTATGCTGATGATGCTCATGGTCATGACCGCCATGTCCAGCTTCAACGTGGACGAATCCGCCAAGTGGGACGGCTACGCCCTGACCCTGCCGGTGACCCGGGAACAGATTGTGGGGGCGAAATACCTGTTTTCCGTGGGGATCCTGCTCATCACCGGCGCGGTCACCACTTTGCTGGCCATTGTATTTGACGCCCTGACTTTTCACGAAGGGGCTTTGAGCATCGCCGCCGGGGCCGCCGCTGTGGCTTTGGTCTATCTGGTGATCCTCTGCGTCATCCTGCCCCTGTACTTCAAATTCGGGGCGGAAAAGGCCCGGCTTTTGAGCACGCTGGCGTTTCTCATCCCCTTTTTCGCCACATTTTTCCTGCTGCCTTATGTGCAGATTCCGGAAGGCGCTGCCATTCCCTGGGTCGCCGTCTGCATCGGGGCCTTTGGGCTGACAGTGCTGATTGTTACCCTGTCCTACTGGGTTTCCACCGTCCTGTACAGGGGCCGGGAATTTTAAGGAGGCGGTTTGATGGGGAACTTAATGAAAGCGGAGCTTTGCCGGTTCCGGAAGGAAAAATCCATGTGGCTCATTCTGCTGGTCTTGCTGTGCTGTTCCGGCATAGCGGTATTTTTGGGGAATTACAAAAGCGCGGAAACGGCCTTCCGCAATATCACCCGGGATTATATGCCGCTGGTTATCGCCTGGGCGGTATACGCGGGGTTTGCGGCGGCCGGGGAGTTCTCGGGCGGCGGGTTCGCCTATAAAATCGCGGCGGGCTACAGCCGGGCGGAAATACTGGCCGCGCTGTTTGTCCATTACCTGCTGGGGTGCCTGGCCCTGCTGCTCCTTTACCCCGGGCTGACCACCCTGCTGTGCGCGGCGGTGCAGGGGGTGGAAGGGTCCTTTGCCTATCTGCTTTTCCGGATGGGGGCGGCCTTTGTCCGGAGCATCCTGCCCACCATCGGGGTAGCGGCCTGCCTGTTTTTCCTCTGCGTTCTCATCCGCAAAAAAGCGGCGGCCATGGGGGTGTGCATCGGCGTAACGCTGCTTACGGGGATGCTCAACAACAATCTGGAGCTGTCCCGCACGCCTTACGCCGTTTTGGCGGGGGCCTGGGCGGAAATCCCGGCGCTTCAGCTGCTTCCGGGGCTGCTGGCTTCCCTGCTGCTTGCCGCCGTCTTTCTGACTGTGTCCGCCCTCTCTGTCCGGCGGATGGACCTGTAAAAAACGCCGGCGGCGCTGCCTTTTCTCAGCAGCGCCGCCGGTTTTTGATTGCCCGCTATATTTTGTGCATCGTCCATTTGCCGCTTTTAAACCGGAAGAAGGTCATGGCCAGGCGGCAGAACTGGTCGATGGCCAGTCCGATCCAGGCGCCGGTGAGGCCCATCCCCAGCGGATAGCAGAACAGCCACCCGCTGAAGGGCCGGAAAAACGCCACGCTTACCAGCGAAACCAGCGCCACGAATTTGGTGTCGCCGCCGCCCCGCAGGCAGCCGGAGTAAATCACCTGGGTGATCTGCATAAACACAATGACGGCGATCATGTCCATTATCATGGAGCCGTATTTCAAAATGACCGTTTCGTCGGAAAAGAGGGTGAAAATCATCTCCCCGCAGGTCACGTAAATAATGCACAGGATGATGGAGAAGGTGAGGCCCATCCTCTGGCAGATGGCCCCGTATATTTTGGCAAGGTCCTGGCGCTTTTCCCCCAGGCTCCGCCCCACCAGCGCCACCGCCGCCACCGACAGGCCGTCGCCGAAGGAGAAGGAGATGCTCATAATGTTCATCCCCACCTGGTGCGCCGCAAAAGCGGTGGTCCCCAGCCGGGCTACGATGATGGCGTAGGTCAGAAAGCCGATGCGCAGGAAAATCTGCTCCGCCAGAGTGCTGGCCCCAAGGTCGGCCAGGGAGCGGAGGGAACGGCGGTCGAAGCCGATTTTCTTCACCGACAGAAGGCTCAGGAACCGGTCCTTTTTGAGGACCGAAAAGATGCTCATCCCGCAGGCGAACACCGTTCCGATGACGGTGGCAACCGCCGCCCCCGCCACCTCCAGCCGGGGGAAGCCGAAGTGGCCGCCGATGAGCAGGTAGTTGAAAATAATGTTGACGCCGTTGGAGACAATATTGGTGCGCATGGCGATTTTGGTATTGCCTGCGCCCCGCTGGGCCGCGTTGATGACCATGGAAAGGACGTTAAAGACCATTCCCCCGGAGATGATGCGGAAATAGGACACCGCCGCTTCGTGGGTGTCCTCCGCCGAACCGGCCAGCCGGATGATGGGGTCGGCAAAAATCACCGCCGCCGCGGAAATAACCACCGTGAGGCCGATGGTAACCACCAGCGCCTGGACCAGGATGCTGTTGGCGCTCTCCCGGTCGTCCTCCCCCCGCCGCCGGGCGACCAGCGCCGAAACCGCAACGTTCAGGGAGATGAAAACCGCAAGGCAGATAAACTTCGGCTGGGTCGTCAGCCCCACCGCCGCGATGGCGTAGGACCCGAGGGAACTCACCATCACCGTGTCGATGACCCCCACCAGCGCCACCAGGAAGGACTCCAGAATGGAGGGCCAGGCCACCAGCAGGGCGTTGCGGAACATGGCGCGGCCCGGCGGGATGTCCCCCAGGGGCGCGGAGCCCCGCAGGAACCGCTTGACGTCGAATAATCGGTCGGCCAGCCGGCCGTCAGTAAGGGATGCCATTTTGAAATCACCGTCTTTTCTCAAAAATCGTCAAATTCCGGCAACAAAAAAGTTGCGTTGATAACAATTTTATCACAAAATCGTCATCAGCGCAACGAAGTTTTATAAAATCAGCAATTTTGACAATCCGTCCCGCTCATTTGTCAATTACTGACGGACGCCGCCCTGGTAAATTTCCTCCAGAGAGCGGTACTGGCAGTCGGAAACCACCAGCAGGTCGGCCAGCTTGCCCACGGTGATGCTGCCAATCTCCCGGTCCAGCCGAATGGCCCGGGCGGGATTGATGGTTGCGGCCTTGAGGGCGGTTTCCTCTCCCACGCCGAAGGCGATGGCCCGTTCCACCGCGATGCGGCTGTCGATAACCGAGCCCGCGATGGTGCCGTTTTCCAGGGTAGCCTTGCCGTCCTGCACATGGACCTGCTGGCCGCCCAGCTCATAAACGCCGTTGGGGCAGCCCGCAGCCCGCAGGGAATCGGAGATGAGGCAGAGCCGGTCGTCCCCCATTTCCCGGAAGGTCGCGCGGATGACGGCGGGATTGATGTGGAAGCCGTCGCAGATGATTTCCGCAAACGTATCGGAGTCGAACACCGCGCCGACAACGCCGGGCGCGCGGTGGGAGAAGCCGCTCATGGCGTTGTAAAGATGGGTGTTGCTGGCAGCGCCCGCCGCATAAGCCGCCATGGCTTCCTCATATCCGCCGGCGGTGTGGGCCACGCAGACGGTGCAGACCTCGCTCGCCTTCCGGATGAAATCCAGGTTGCCGGGGATTTCCGGGGCCACGTCCACCTGGCGGATGCGCCCGCCGCTGGCTTCGTTGAGCTTCTGGAAGGTCTCAAAATCCGCCGGAACCACATATTCCGCAATGTGCGCGCCCTTTTTGGCCGCCGAAATGAAGGGGCCTTCCATATTGATGCCCACCATCCGGGCGCCGTGGGTCTGATGGTCCGCAAATTCCCGGTAGGCGGTGAAAATCTTCAGCAGCTGGTCAACGGGCAGGGTCATGGAGGTGCCCAGAACGGTGGTGACGCCGGCTTTCAGGTAGGTGTCGGCCATGGTCTGGTAGGCTTCGGGGGTGGCGTCGCAGAAATCGCAGCCGCCGCAGCCGTGGGTGTGGATGTCGATAAAGCCGGGAACCAGCTTTTTGCCGGAAAGGTCCTTGACCTCTTCGCCGTTTTCCGGGAGATTCTCCCCGATTTCCGCGATTCTATCGCCGTTCGTCCGGACGTCCAGCCGCCGGAAAACCCCGCTGTCCGTAAATACCAGACCGTTTTTGAATAACATATTTCATTCCTCCTTGCTTTTTGGGCAATGCTTTTCGCTATTATTGTAGCACGAATCCGGCCCGGTAGCAATCCATTTTGAAAAAATTTCGGAAATTGCTTGACAAACTGTTCAGGATGACTTATAATGTCCTTGAATTGAACGTTCAAAAAATGAACAGAGAGGAGCGCGGCGCGTGGAGGATTTGTTTTCGGTATTATGGGCCGTCAACAGGACGCCGGTCAGCAATCAGCGCAGCCTGGCGGAGCAGCTGCATATGTCGGTGGGGAAGGTGAACGGCCTTCTCCGGGAGGCGGAGGAACGGGGGTTCCTCACGGTGGCGAAGGAGGGCAAGCAGTCCCGCTTCGGTCTGACGGAAGCGGGGCGGCGGATGCTGGAGCGGACCCTGTTAAGCCGGCAGCAGGGGAAGCTCTCCCTGGAAAGCGGCGGGGAGCTGCCCCGGACCGCCGTAATCCTGGCGGGAGGCAGACGGGAGGACTTCGACCAGCCCGCCGCGCTGCTGCCGCTGGGGGAAGGAACCATCCTGAGCCGGATGGTGCAGGTGCTGGAAAGCTGCGGAATTGAGCGGTTTTTCGTCATCGGCGGTTTCCAGGCGGACCGTGTCCGGGAAGAATTCTCCGGCAAAAAGAATGTGGCGGTGGTGGAAAATCCCCGCTACAAATGGTCCGGGACCATGCAGGCGCTGAAGCTGCTGGAGGGGCGGCTGCTGGGGGATTTCCTCCTGATGAAGGGGGACCTCGCCCTGGAGCGCCGGGGCGTTCAGGCGCTGCTGGACGGCGCGGAACCCTTCCAGGCGCTGCTGGCCGCCCCCTCGGGGCTGGGGGACGAAGCCTTTGTCGAGCTGGACGCCGACGGGGACATCTACCGCATCAGCAAGGACATCCACCAGATCAACCGCATCCAGGGGGAGCTGACCGGCATGTTCCGGGTGCCGGAGCAGGTGTTCCGGATGATGCTGGGGTATTTTGAGGAAAACGAAAACCCCTACCTGAACTTTGAATACGTCCTGGAAAACATCGGGCGGCTCTACGGCTTCCGGGGGCGGATGGTGGACGACCTGGTCTGGGCCAAGGTGGAAAACCGCAGGGATTACGAAGCCCTCCGGAACATCATCTTTCCGCGCATCCAGCGCAAGGAAAAGGAAATGCAGGAGCGCCACGCGGCGGAGACGCTGTGCGAAGCCCTCCGCGTCTCCCGGGAGGAAATCGCCGCCATCCAGTTCGCCGGGGGCCTTACCAACACCAACTACGACGTCCGCATGGCGGACGGGCAGCGGTATATCCTCCGCCTCCCCGGGCGGATGACCGAAAGCCTCATTGACCGCCGCAACGAAAAGCGCAACGCGAAGCTCGCCTCCGACCGGGGCTTCAACTGCCGCCTGATTTACTGCAACGAGGAAAACGGCGTCAAGGTGAGCGAATACATTGACGGCGCGGAAACCCTCAATCCCCGCACCGTCAAGCTGGAGGAAAACGTGGCCCTGACCGCCGGCATCCTGCGGCGGCTCCACGATTCGGATATGCCCGAGGAAAACGTTTTCGACCCCTTTGCCGAGGCGATGCGCTACGAATCCCTCCTGGCGGGGGAAAACGCCCGGATGTACAAGGGCTACGAGGGACTCCGGGCGCAGGTTCTGGCCATCCGGGACCGGCTGGAAAAGCTGGGCCCCGAGCGCCTTCCCTGCCACAACGACCTAGTCGCCGCCAACCTGGTTAAGGACGGGAACGGGCGGCTGTACCTCATCGACTGGGAATATGCCGGGATCAACGACCCCATGTTCGACGTCGCGGCGCTGTTTCTGGAAAACGATTTTGCCCCCGAGGATGAGGAGCTGTTCTTCCATTATTATTTCCGCGAAGGGGAGGACTGGGGCGCGGCCCGGGAAAAAATCCTCATCTTCAAAATCTCCCAGGATTTCCTGTGGAGCATCTGGACGGTGCTCAAGGAGGCCCGGGGGGACGATTTCGGCAGCTACGGAAAGGACCGCTTTGACCGGTGCATCCGGCTGTGCGCGCAGTATTGGGAAACCTACGGGGAATAACGCCCGCGGGCCGACTTAGGAGGAATGCAACATGAAGCCAAAATTGTCCGGAAAAAAAATTGACTGGATGATCACGCTGGTGCCGCTGGGGATCGTCGTGGCGCTGTGCGTCATCTTCTTCTTCATGCCGGAACAGTCCAACGCCGTGCTGAGCCAGATCCGCTTCTTTTTCGGCGACACCTTCGGGACCTACTACCTGGTCATCGGGCTGGGAATCTTTCTTTTGTCCCTGTTCATCGCCTGCTCCAAGTACGGGAACATCGTCCTGGGGGACCCGGGCGAGAAGCCGAAATACTCGTTTTTCGCCTGGGGTTCCATGATGTTCACCTGCGGCCTGGCGGCAGATATCCTTTTCTACTCCTTCGCGGAGTGGATTCTCTACGCCACCGACCCCCACATTGAGGAGCTGGGCGGCGTTCAGGAATGGGCGGGGGTGTTCCCGCTGTTCCACTGGAGCTTTATCCCCTGGGGGTTCTATCTGGTGCTGGCGGCGGCCTTCGGCTTCATGCTCCATGTCCGCAAGCACAGCCGCCAGAAATATTCCGAGGCCTGCCGCCCCATTCTGGGCAAACACACCGACGGCTGGACCGGGCGGGTCATCGACCTGCTGGCGGTGTTCGCCCTGCTGGCGGGAACCGCCACCACCTTCGGCGTGGCCACCCCTCTGATGGCCAGCATCATCAACGACCTGTTCGGCATCCAGCTGAGCCGGACGGTGCTGACCATCATCATCCTGCTCATCACCTGCTTTGTCTACACCTACTCCCTGCTCCACGGCTTTAAGGGCATCAGCCTGCTGGCCAAGGTGTGCATCTGGCTCTTTTTCGGGCTGCTGGCCTTTGTGCTGCTGTTCGGCGGCCAGACCCGCTACATCATCGACACCGGCCTGGAGTCGCTGGGAAGGATGCTTCAGAATTTCATCGGCCTTTCCACCTACACCGACCCCCTGCGCTCCACCAATTTCCCCCAGAACTGGACCACCTACTACTGGGCCTACTGGATGGTGTGGTGCGTAGCGGCCCCCTTCTTTATCGGAAGCATCTCCCGGGGACGGACGGTCCGCCAGACCATCTTGGGCGGCTACGGCTTCGGCGTCGGCTCCACCATTGTGAGCTTCATCGTGCTGGGCAACTACTCCATGGGGATGCAGATGGAGGGCAAGGCGGACTTTATCGCCGAATATCTGGAGACCGGCGACCTGTACGGCATGATTATCTCCATGATCCGCAGCATGCCCTGCGCGCCGCTGATCCTGGTGCTGGTTCTGGTGACGATGATCGCCTTTTACGCCACCTCCTTCGACTCCATCGCCCTGACTGCCTCCTGCTACAGCTATCACCGCCTGGACGAAGGGGAAACGCCCCACAAGGGGGTGCAGCTCATGTGGTGCATCCTGCTGATCCTGCTGCCCATCGCCCTGGTGTTCGCCGAAAGCTCCCTCAACAACCTCCAGTCGGTGAGCATTGTGGCGGCCTTCCCCATCGCCATTGTCATCGTGCTCATCGCCGTGAGCTTTTTAAAGGACGCAAAGGTTTATATTGCCGAGCTGGAGGGCAAAAAGCCCGCCGCCCGGCAGCTTCCGGAGCAGTCCGAAGAAGCCTCCTCGAAATAACCGCATACGCCGCCGCGCCGGGTCCCGGATACAGGGGCCCGGCCTTTATTTTTGATAAATCCCGGCCGCGCGCTCCAGCCGCAGCAGCAGCCGGGCAGGCTCCGTCCGGAGCCGCAGGTCCGACAGCCAGGGGCAGCCAATTTCCCGCCGGACCCGCTCCAAAAGCGGCTCGGATGCGGTTGTGTTTCTCATTTTTCCGATTCCTTTCCAAAGATGATATTTAATTTTATAGACATAGTGTTTATGTAGATAATTATATCACAAACACTGTGTGCATACAATATAAGTATCCCGATTTTTTTGAAAAGAGGCGATATTTTTGGAAATCGACTATAAGGGAATCGGCAACCGCATCCGGGCCGAACGGCTGGCGCTGGGGCTTTCCCAGGAAAAGCTGGCCGACGCGGTGGACCTCTCCAAGCCCCACATGAGCCACATTGAAAGCGGCTCCACCAAGGTCAGCCTGCCCACGCTGCTGAAAATCGCCAACGCGCTGCAATGCACGCTGGATTCGCTGGTGATGGACAGCCTTGTTTCCTCCCGGGAGCTTTACCTGTCGAACATCAGCGGATGCCTGCGGGACTGCACGGCGGACGAGCTGGCGGTCATGGAATCGACCATCCGTTCCCTGAAGGAAAGCCTGCGCCGCTGGAAGATGCAGCAGGCCGAACAGTAGCCGGGCTGTACAAAAAAACTTGCAAAAGGGAAAAAAATATGCTATAGTAGAAGCGACAGCAAGCGGAAAGGTGCGCCTGACCGCGAGCTTCTTCCATCAAATACCAATCGTACTGAACCGGCGATGGAGAAATCCGGAGCCAGAAGGCGGTCTGGGAAATACCCCGTTTTTTTTGCTGCGTGGATTTTTCTGCCCTTCCGCCTTTCCGGCGGAGGGGTTTTACTTTTTTCAGACAGGAGCTGACGCTGCGTTGACCCAAAACCAATCCCGCATTCTCGCCGTCAAGGAGGGCCAAACGCCCCCTTTGGCGGAGCTTGCCGCCCTCATCCGCACCTATACCCCGGAGGACCGGGAATTTGCCGCCTCCCTAGCCCGGGAAACGGCGGTAAAGCGGTTCGGGAAGAAAATCTACTTCCGGGGCCTTATTGAATTCACCAATTACTGCAAAAACGACTGCTTATACTGCGGCATCCGCCGCAGCAACCGGAACGCCGTCCGCTACCGCCTGGGCTTGGATGAAATCCTTACCTGCTGCCGGTGGGGGGAGCAGGCGGGCTTCCGGACCTTTGTCCTTCAGGGCGGTGAGGACCCCTATTTCACCGACGAACGGGTGGCGGAGATCGTTTCGGCCATTCGGAGGGAGTTTCCGGACTGCGCCATCACCCTCTCCATCGGGGAAAAATCCCGGGAGAGCTACCAGCGCTTCTTTGACGCCGGGGCCGACCGCTACCTCCTCCGCCACGAAACGGCCAGCCCCGCCCATTACGCCAGGCTCCATCCTCCGGAGCTGACGCTGGAAAACCGGGTCCGCTGCTTAAAGGACCTGATCTCCATCGGCTATCAGACCGGCTGCGGGATGATGGTGGGTTCCCCTTTCCAGACGGCGGAAAACCTGGCGGAGGACCTGCTTTTTATGAAGGACCTGAACCCCCAGATGATCGGCATCGGGCCCTTTCTCCCCCATCACGGCACCCCCTTCCGGGACCAAAAGCCCGGGACGCTGGAGGACACCCTCTTTCTTCTGAGCATCGTCCGGCTGATGCTTCCCAAAGTGCTGCTCCCCGCCACCACCGCGCTGGGCACCATCCGCCCCGGCGGCCGGGAGCTGGGGATTTTAGCCGGGGCCAACGTGGTGATGCCCAACATTTCCCCCGCGGACGTGCGGAAAAACTACCTGCTCTACGACCGCAAAATCGGCACTGCCGACGCCCCCGCCGACAGCTATTCGGCCCTGCGGGAGGCCATCCGCTCCATCGGCTATGAGCCGGCAAACGAGCGGGGAGACTATCAATGGGAGGACGACATTCATGATTAAAATGGCAATTTACGGCAAAGGCGGCATCGGGAAATCCACCACCGCCGCCAACCTGTCCATGGCCTTTTCCAAAATGGGGCTTACCGTCATGCAGATCGGCTGCGACCCCAAAGCCGACTCCACCGTGAGCCTCCGCGGCGGCAGGCCCCTGCCCACGGTGCTCGACCTGGTGCGGGAAAAAGGCAAAGCAGCCGTATCGCTGGAAGAAATTGCAGTCAAAGGGGACGGCGGCGTCCTCTGCGTGGAGGCGGGCGGCCCCACCCCCGGCATGGGCTGCGCCGGCCGGGGCATCATCGCCGCGCTGGAGCTTCTGGAAGAAAAGGACGCCTTTGCCGTCTATCAGCCCGATGTGGTGATTTACGACGTGCTGGGCGACGTGGTCTGCGGGGGCTTCGCCATGCCCATCCGGGAGGGGTACGCCGAAAAGGTGTTTTTGGTCACCTCCGGGGAGAATATGGCCATCCACGCCGCCGCCAACATCGCCATGGCGGTGGAGAACTTCGCCGACCGGGGCTACGCCACCCTGGGGGGCATCATCCTTAACTGCCGCAACGTCCCCCGGGAGCGGGAAAAGGTGGAGGAACTGGCGGAGGATGTCCATACCCGGATCGTGGGGACGCTCCCCTTGAGCGACACGGTGAAGGAAGCCGATGAAATGCAGCAGACCGTTCTGAAAGCCTTCCCGGACAGCGAAATGGCCCGCTGCTACGAAGAACTTGCCCGGCAGGTGCTCCGTGCCTGCGGAAAGGAGGACCTATGATCGACCTGCATCAGGCCGCCAAAAGCGCGGTTTCCGTCCCCATCGGGGAGGCGGCCTTTCCGGTCCCCTTTGAAACGGGGCTGGAGTACGCCGCCCCGGCCCGGGGGCCCTGGAACATCGTCCATGTGGGGATGCTGTTGCCCGAAAGCCGGCAGATTTTCGTCTGCGCGGAGGGCTGCCTCCGGGGCGTGGTCCTCACCGCCGCCGAAATGGGGGCGATGGACCGCTTTTCCACCATCGCCGTCCAGGAAAACAACCTCCTGGAGGGGGATATGGAGCAGCTCATCATCGACGGCACGTCCCGGATTCTCTCGGAGCTGCCCCGGCTTCCCCGGGCGGTGCTGCTTTTCACCAGCTGCGTCCACCATTTTGTGGGCTGCGACCTGCATTATGTCTTTCAAAAGCTCCGGGAGAAGTTCCCGGCGGTGGATTTCACCGACTGCTACATGAACCCCATCATGCGCAAGAGCAAAACCCCGCCCGACGCCAAGATGCGCCAGCAGCTTTACAGCTTCCTCCGCCCGGCTGAACAGGACGGCGGCGTCTCTCTGCTGGGGACCCTCACCCCCCTGGACGAGGAAAACGACCTGTTCCGGCTGCTTTCCGGCAGCGGCCGCCCCTTCCGGGCCATCACATCCTGCAAGACCTACAACGGCTATCTGGAGCTGTCCAAAAGCTCCTTCGGCCTGACCATCAACCCCGCCGCCGCCCTGGCCGGGGAGACCCTGGAAAAACGGCTGGGGATGCGCCATCTCCATCTGCCCCTCAGCTACGATTTTGACGAGATTGCGGCCAATCTTTCCCGCTTCTGTGAAGCTCTGGACATCCCGGCCCCGGATTTCGCCCCCTGGCGGAAACGGGCGGAGGAGGCCCTCCGGGCGGCGTCCGAAGCGCTGAACGGCGTGCCCGTCGCCATCGACTACACCGCCACAACCCGGCCGCTGGGCCTTGCGAAGCTCCTTTTGGAGCACGGCTTTGCGGTGGAGAGCGTCTATGCCGACAGTTTCTCCGCCCCGGAAAAGCCCGCGTTTGACTGGCTCCGGGAGAATGCCCCGGGCCTGACGCTCCATCCCACCGTCCACCCGGTGATGGGGATGCTCCCCCGGGACGAGGCGGACGCCCGGGACGGGAAGCTCCTGGCCATCGGCCAGAAAGCCGCCTATTTCACCGGCACGGGCTATTTCCTGAACCTCATCGAGGGGGACGGCCACTACGGCTTTGACGGCATCGCCCGCCTGGCGGAGGAGCTGGCGGAAGCCGCCCGGGAGGAAAAGGACGTGCCGAGCATCATTCAGGTAAAAGGATGGGGGTGCTGCGGATGAAACAGGTCAACCGCATTTTATCAACCTATACTGCCGACGTTTCCGGCGTCTGCTCGGCTTTATACGAGCTGGGGGGCATGACCGTCATGCACGACGCCTCCGGCTGCAATTCCACCTACAATACCCACGACGAACCCCGGTGGTATCAAATCCCCTCCATGGTCTACATTTCCGCCCTCACCGAGATGGAGGCCATGATGGGGGACGACAGCAAGCTGGTAAACGACGTCTGCCGGGCGGCCTCGGAGCTGCATCCGAGGTTCATTGCCCTGTGCGGGACCCCGATTCCCATGATGATGGGGACGGATTTCCCGGGGCTTGCCCGCCTTATCGAGAAAAAAACCGGCATCCCGTCCTTCGGATTTGCCACCAACGGCACCCACTCCTACCTGCTGGGCGCCGGCCCGGCGCTTGCCGGGATTGCCAGGCGGTTCTGCCCCGACGGCCTCAAGCCGGAACCGGCGGGAACGCGGATTTCGGTAAACATGCTGGGGGTAACCCCCCTGGATTTCTCGGTCACCGGCAATGTCACCGCCCTGCGGGCGCTGCTTTTGGAAAACGACTTTGCCGTCCGGTCCTGCTGGGCCATGGGCAGCAGCATGGAGGAACTTCTGGAAGCGGGGAAAGCCCAGGTCAATCTGGTTTTATCCGCGGCGGGGCTGCCGCTGGCGGAATTTCTGCGGGAGAAGTACGGCGCGCCCTATGTAGTGGGCCTCCCCATCGGGAAGCCCTGCACCGCGCAGTATTTGAACGCCATCCGGGAAGCGGCCCGCACCGGGGAAAACCAGTCCCCGTTCCGGAAGGAAGCCCCTTCCGGGAAAGCGGGGCTTATCATCGGCGAGGCTGTGTGGGGGGCCTCCATGCGGGCCGCGCTGGCGGCAGACGGGAACCCTGCCCGGGTCCTCTGCCCGCTGGAGTGGGACGCCGGAACCATTTCGGGGGGCGATCTGCGCACCGATGACGAAGCGGAAATTGCCGCGGCAGCGAGGGAAGCTGATTTTGTCCTGGCCGACCCCATGTATCAGCCGGTGGTCCCGGCGGGGACGCCCTTTATCCGGTTCCCCCACGAGGGGTACTCGGGCCGCATCTGGCGCAGCGAAATCCCCGTTTTCATCGGCGGCGGCGTACCGCCGCTGGAATTTCGACGCGGCTGAGTGCCCCGCGTTACAACCGTGAACGGCGGGATAAACCGCCGTTTGCGGGACAACTTCCCCGCGCGGGAAGGTTGCTTTTGTGGCGTACCGCCGCTGGAAATCCGTCGCGGCTGAGTGCCCCGCGTTACAGCCGCGGACGGCGGGATAAACCGCCGTTTTCGGGGCTGGCTCCCCGCGCGGGAAGGTTGCTTTTTGTGACGTACCGCCGCTGGAATTTCGACGCGGCTGAGTGCCCCGCGTGTAATCCGTGAACGGCGGGATAAACCGCCGTTTGCGGGACAACTTCCCCGCGCGGGAAGGTTGCTTTTGTGGCGTACCGCCGCTGGAATTTCGACGCGGCTGAGTGCCCCGCGTTACAGCTGCGGACGGCGGGATAAACCGCCGTTTTCGGGACAGCTTCCCCGCGCGGGGATTCGGCGGCAATATCATCGGGACAGACCGAAAGGAGAATCCGAAGATGCCTATCCGCAATTCCGTAAAAGCCGTCCTCCTGCGGGACGGGAAAATCCTGTGCAACCGCTGCGCCGGGGAATCCGGCGCGGAATATTACGCCCTCCCCGGCGGCGGCCAGCGGCCCTTTGAGAGCATGGAGGAGGCGCTTGCGCGGGAAGTTCTGGAGGAAACCGGCCTGACAGCCCGGGCCGGGCGGCTGCTGGCGGTGGCGGAGGAAATCGACTGCCGGGCAAAAGCCCGGGATTTCCCGGAATATGCCCACCGCATCCAGCACATTTTCCTGGCGGAGCCGGCGGGCGAAGGGGAAGCGGTTCCCCCCGCGGAACGGGATTACGGCCAGACGGCCAGCGTTTGGCTCCCCCTGGAGGAAGCGGACCGCCTGCCCTTCCGGCCGGGCCTGCTTGCCGGGAAAATTTCCGCGCTGGCCGCCGGGAAGCTCCCCTTTTTCCTGGGGACGGCTCGAATTCAAGACTGACCGGGGCGCTCTGCCTGCCGGTTTTTCAGAAAGGACGATCAATATGAGAAACAAAATACTTGCCCTGCTTTTAAGCTGCTCCATGGCCCTCACCGCCCTGGCGGGCTGCGGAAGCGGCGGTTCCTCCCAGGCGGAAAGCAGCGCCGCGGAAACCGTCTCCGCAGAGGAAAGTCCGGCCGAAGCGGATTCCGGCGCGGCCGATTCCGGCACAGAGGCGGACACCGTCGTCATCACCGACCACGCCGGCCGCCAGGTGGAGGTCCCCGCCCAAATTAACCGGGTGGTGGTCACCGACATCCTGCCCATGGCTTCGGTGCTGACGGTGTTTCTGGGCTCCGCCGACAAAATCGTGGGCATCCACCCCTCCAGCATGAGCGCCGCCGAATCGGGGCTTCTGGGGGAACTGTTCCCGGAAATTCTGGAAGCCGACACCAGCTTTATGGCGGGCGGCGACCTGAACGTGGAGCAGCTTTTGAACCTGGACCCGGACGTGGTTCTGGTCAACGCCAGCAGCACCGAGCTCATCAGCGCCATTGAAAACGCCGGGCTCACCGCCGTGGGCATCTCCCCCAGCAAATGGGATTATGACATTCTGGAAACCTATGACCAGTGGATTGCCCTTTTGAGCCAGATGTTCCCCGAAAGCAGCAAGAGCGAGGAAATCTCCGCCTACAGCAAGGAGGTCTACGGCCTGGTGCAGGAGCGGGTGAAGGACATCCCCGAGGAGGAAAAGAAGTCCATTTTATTCCTTTACAATTATGACGACAACCAGATCATCACTTCCGGCAAGCACTTCTTCGGCCAGTACTGGGCCGACGCCATCGGCGGCAGAAACGCCGCGGAAGAGGTGGAGGCGGAAAACTCAAACGCCGTCATCAGCATGGAGCAGGTCTATCAGTGGGACCCCGACGTCGTCCTCATCACCAACTTTACCACCGCCCAGCCGGACGATCTTTACAACAACACCATCGGCGGCAACGACTGGTCCAGCGTCAAGGCTGTGACGGACGGCCAGGTCTACAAGATGCCCCTGGGCACCTACCGGAGCTACACCCCCAGCGCCGACACCCCCGTCACCTTCCTGTGGATGGCCAAAACCGTTTACCCCGAGCTCTTTGAGGACATCGACATTACCGCCGAGGTCCGGGACTACTACCAGGAGCTTTACGGCGTAACCCTCACCGACGAGCAGATTGACCGGATGTACAACCCCGCCTCTGCGGGCGGCGTCACCTACTGAGCGGGGAGGAAGTATGGAACATTCCGGAAAACGCCGGGTCCTCTGGACAGTCGGGATTCTCGCGGCAATCCTGCTCCTCTCGGCCCTGGCCCTGACTATGGGGCGGTTTGAAATCACCCTGCGCCAGGTGTGGGCGGTCTGCTTTCCCGGCCTGTCGGGCGGGACGGAGGTCACGCAGAACATGCGCAACACCATTTTAAACGTCCGCCTCCCCCGCATCCTGCTCGCCCTTCTGGCGGGGGCGGGCATGAGCGCCGCCGGCGGGGCGTTCCAGGCCCTGTTCGCCAACCCTCTGGCCACGCCGGACACGCTGGGAGTGGCCACCGGCGCTTCCTTTGGGGCGGTGCTGGCCATCCTGTTCGGGCTTTCCTCCTTCTGGGTGCAGGTTTTTGCGCTGGCGGCGGGGATTCTGGCGGTGGCGCTGGTCTATCTGGTCAGCGCCGGCAAAAAAGGGGGCCGCTCCTCCATCGTGATGATTGTCCTGGCGGGCATGGTGGTGAGCGCGCTGTTCTCCGCGCTGGTCTCCCTGGTGAAATACACCGCCGACCCCCAGGACGTGCTCCCCGCCATCACCTTCTGGCTCATGGGGAGCCTTTCCGGCACCGGCTGGGACACTTTGGCGGTGGGCGCACCCTTTATCCTCATCGGCCTGGTCATTCTCTTTCTCTACCGCTGGAAATTAAACGCCATGACCCTCACCGAGGAGGAAGCCGCTTCCCTGGGCGTCCGGGTGAAGCGGGTGCGGGCAGTGGTCATTCTGGGGGCGGCCATGGTGACGGCGTCGGTGGTTTCCATGTGCGGCGTCATCGGCTGGGTGGGGCTTTTAATCCCCCACATCTCCCGGATGATCTTCGGCAACAACAACCAGCGGGTCATTCCCGCCAGCATGGGGCTGGGGGCCATCTTTATGCTGGTCATTGACACGGCGGCCCGGTGCGTCACTGCTTCCGAAATCCCGGTGTCCATCCTCACCGCCGTCATCGGCGCGCCGTTTTTCATCCTGCTGCTGCGCAGAACGGGAGGGATTCAGTCGTGAATTTTGAGGTTCAAAACGGCGTATTCCGCTACGGGCGGGACCGCACCGTCCTGAACGGGCTTTCCTTCTCCTTCGAGGGGGCGGGGATCCTTGCGGTGCTGGGGGCCAACGGCGCGGGCAAAACCACCCTGATGAAATGCATGCTGGGGCTGATGCCCTGGACGTCGGGAGGGTCCTTCCTGGACGGGAAGGACATCCGGGAATACAAGCCCCGGGAATTCTGGAAGCGGGTGGGGTATGTCCCCCAGGCCAAGCAGAGCGCTTTTGTCTACACCATCGAGGAGATGGTGGTGCTGGGCCGCAGCGCCCATCTGGGAGCCTTCGCCCAGCCGGGGAAGAAGGACTGGGCCATGGTGGACAAAGCCCTCCGGCAGGTGGGCATCCCCCACCTCAAGGGCAAGCTGTGCAGCCGGGTGAGCGGCGGGGAATACCAGCTTGCCGTCATCGCCCGGGCGCTGGTGACCGAGCCGGAGCTGCTGGTGCTGGACGAACCGGAATCCAATCTGGACTTTAAAAACCAGATGATCGTTTTGGAGGTGCTCCGCTCCCTCTGCGGGGAAGGCGGCATTTCGGCGGTCATCAACACCCATTATCCGGAGCACGCCATGGACATCTCCCGCAAGGCCCTGCTGGTGATGCCGGACGGCTCCGGCCGCTACGGGGACACCCGGGAAATCATCACCGAGGAAAACCTCCGGGAGGCCTTCGACGTGCCGGTCCGCATCCGGACCCTCTCCCTCCCGGAAAAGGACTACACCTGCATCATGGCGCTGCCGCCCCGCGGCTGACGCCCGGAAAGGAGTTTTTATGGAAACCAGGATCGCCCTTGTGGGCATCATGGTGGAGGACGCCGAGGCGGCGGAACGCATCAACCAGGTCCTGCACCAATACAGCCGCTATATCATCGGCCGGATGGGGCTGCCCTACCGGGAAAAGGGGCTGTCCATCATCAGCGTCGTGCTGGACGCGCCGAACGAGGCCATCAGCGCCCTTTCGGGCAAGCTGGGGATGATCCCTGGCGTCAGCACCAAGACGCTGTACGCTAAAAAATAGCGGGTACGGATTCCGGCCGCACCGTGTCCGGAAATATACGTCCGAAAAGGGCCGCGGAGTTCTCCGCGGCTTTTCGTATGCCGGAAGCCCGCGGCCCATCCCCGCTCTTGCGCAAAACCTTTTGCTGCCTTATAATAAAACTGGAGGGCAGCGCCGGAATTTCTGCGTCTGCCATAAATCTCATTTCAGAAAAAGGGGGCGGTTCACTTGAAAAAAGCGCTTGGATTCCTCAGTGCAAAAGGAAGGGGCGCCCCTTTCCGAAATCCGCAAAGTGCAAAACCCGCGTCCTTCTTGACAAAGGGGCGCGGGTGTGCGACAATGGAATAAACATTTGTGCGAGGAGGAATCGTGATGCGGTTCTGCTGTTGGGAAAGCCCCGTCGGATGGCTGACGCTGGCGGAAGAGGAGGGCGCTTTGGTCCGGACGGATTTCGGCAAAACAGCGCCGGAAGGACAGGCGGAAGAAACGCCGCTCCTCAGGCGGGCGCTGACGGAGCTTTCGGAATACTTTTCCGGAAAGCGGCGGGAATTTACCGTCCCCCTCCGCCCCGCCGGGACCCCTTTCCAAAAGAAGGTGTGGGAGGAGCTCCGCCGCATCCCCTTCGGGGAAACCCGAAGCTACGGGGAAATCGCCGCGGCGCTGGGCAATCCCCGGGCCGGGCGCGCCGTGGGCATGGCCAACAACAAAAACCCGCTCCCCATCTGGATCCCCTGCCACCGGGTGGTGGGCGCGGGCGGGAAGCTGGTGGGGTACGCCGGCGGGCTGGACGTCAAGGAAGCGCTGCTGCGGCTGGAGGGGGTGCGGCTGTGAGGACGGAGGTGCGCGCAGAAATTGCGGCGCTGGCAGAACCGGCTTACCGGGATTTCTCCCAAAAGCTGCTCCCCGGCTGCGGAGGGATCCAGGGGGTGCGCCTCCCCGCCCTGCGCAGGCTCGCCCGGGAGCTGGCCCGGACGGGCGGATGGCGGGATTACCTGGCGGAATATTTTGCAGAGGACGGCCCCGGCCGCTGGTTCGAGGAGGACATGCTGGCGGGGATGTGCATCGGCGCGGCCAAACTCCCGGCAGAGGAGGCGGTTTCGCTGGCGCGGCGGTTCCGCCCGCGGATTGGGAACTGGTCGGTGTGCGACAGCTTCTGCACCGGATTCCGGGCGGTTTCCCGGGAGCGGGAGGCCTTCTGGCCCTTTGTCACGGAGTGCCTGGAAACAGGGGAGGAATACGGCGTCCGGCTGGGGGCGGTGCTCCTGCTCGCCCATTACCGGACGCCGGAATGGGCGGACCGGGCCGTCGCGCTGCTGGCGGAAATTTCCCACCCCGGCTATTACGCCCGGATGGCCGCGGCCTGGGCGCTCTCCATGTTTTACCTGGACTTCCCGGAGAAGGTCCTGCCCCTGCTGGAAGGCGGGGCGCTCCAGCAGGAGGTGCGGCGGATGACCATTCGGAAAATCTGCGAATCCCGCCGCCCTTCGCCGGAGGAAAAAGCGCGGCTCCGGGCGCTGGGAGGGGGCGTATCATGATTCTCAGCGCCAGCCGCCGCACCGACCTGCCCGCCTTTTACGGGGAATGGACGGAAAACCGGCTGCGGGAAGGGCGGGTGCTGGTGCCCAATCCCTTCCGCCCCAGCCAGGTGCGGGACCTCCGCTTTTCGCCGGAAACGGTGGACTGCATCGTCTTTTGGACCAAAAACGCAGGGCCCATGCTCCCCCGGCTGCCCCGCATCCGGGCGATGGGCTATTCCTTTTATTTTCAGCACACCCTCACCCCCTACGGCCCGGAGCTGGAGCCGGGGCTTGCCAACAAGCGGCAGGTCCTGGCGGATATGCGGCGGCTGGGGGAGATGCTGGGCCCGGAGGGGCTGGTGTGGCGGTATGACCCCATCCTGACCGGCTTCGGCTGGACGGCAGAGCGCCATCTGGAGGCCTTTGGCCAGCTCTGCCGGGCGCTGGGCGGCGCGGCGGGCCGCTGCGTGGTGAGCTTTCTGGACATTTACCGGGGGATGGAGCGGGCCTTTTCCCCCGTTCCGCCAGAGGAAGCAGAGCGCCTGGCCCGGGGGCTGGGGCAAATCGCGGCGGAATACCGGCTGCCCCTCTTTGCCTGCTCCGAGGAAGGGGATTTTTCCCGGTTCGGCATCGGCCGTTCCGCCTGCATCGACCCGGCGCTCGTTTCCGCCGCGGCGGGGCGGACGGTGTCGGTCCCCAGGGACCGGAACCAGCGGCCCGGCTGCGGCTGCGCCGCCAGCGTGGACATCGGCATGTACGGCTCCTGCCGCCACGGCTGCCGGTACTGCTACGCCTCCGGCGGAAGGCGGCTCAAATCCGCCCGACACAACCCCGCTTCTCCCCTGCTGCTGGAGCCGGGCGGGCATGAAAGGGAGGACCGATGATGAAAAGAAGAGAACTGCTTTCCTGTTCCCTGCAAAATCAGTTTCTGACGGAAAAAGGGAACCGCCTGGAGATCCTTTCCGAACTCTGCGGGCTTCAGGCCCAGTTTGCCGCCAATCCCCGGGAGGCCCTGCGCATCCGCGCCCGGGATTTCTCCGAGGACAGCTGGAGCGAGGGGCTTTTGAAGGTCTGGACCTTCCGCAACACCATCCACGTCATCCGCGCGGACGAGCTGGGGCTCTTCCTTTCCGCCAAAGGGGACAACGGGCCCTGGGGGGAAAGCTGGTGGGGCGTCCCGGCCGCCGTCAAGCCCTACTGGTCCGAATTCATCCGGGAAAAGGTTGCCGCCGGCGTGGAGGAGCGGGAAGCTCTCAAGGCGGAATGCCGCAGGGCCGGGATGGACGAGGAGCTGCTGGGGCGGGTTTTCCACGGCTGGGGCGGGCTTATCAAGGAGATGAGCGACCGGGGCCTCATCGCCTACCGCCCCGGCGCCGGGAAACGGTTTTTCCTTCCCGAGCCGCCGGAATGGATGGACCGGGACGAAGCGCGGCGCATCCTTCTGGAGCGCTATTTCCGGCGCTTTTCCCCCGCTTCGGCGGAGGACTGCGCCGCCTTTACCGGCTTTGGCCTCCCCGAGGTCCGCGGGCTGATGAAAACCCTCCCTCTCCGGAGTGTGGAAGCGGAGGGGAAGGAATATTTCTTTTTGGGGGAGCTTCCCCGGCCGCGCCCTTTGCCCGCCTGCGTTTATCTGGCGGGCTTTGACCAGCTTCTCATGGGCTACAAGGACCGGACCCGGCTGCTGGACCCGGAGGACAAGCTGCTTGCCGTCAACCAGGCCGGCATCGCCTATCCCGGCATTCTCCTGTACGGGCGGCTCCGCGCCCGCTGGAAAAAGGAACCGGGGCGGCTGCTCATCACCCCTTACCATCCCCTTTCCCCGGCCGCTTGCCGGCTGGCGGCCGCGGCAGGACGCCGGCTTTTCGGCCAAAAGGAGCTTCCGGTGGTATTTCTGCCCCCCTGCCGCCCGTAACGGGCGTCCCTCTGAAGCGATTTCGTCAAATTGCCCATGACATTTTTCGGCAAAATGGTGTATAATAGAAGAAAAGGCAACGCGCGGTCTGCCCGGGTGGAAGCGTATCCGCTTGCAGGCAGGCCGCGTATTTTTCATGGACGCTGGAATCGGCAATGGAGGAAAAACACGATGTTTGAAAAGGACGACATTGTTTTGTACGGGACGCACGGCGTCTGCCGCGTGCAGGGGCAGACGGTAAAGGATTTTGCGGGAATGAAAAGGGATTATTATGTATTGCAGCCGGTTTTTGAGGAAGCATCCGTGGTTTATGTGCCGGCGGACAGCCCCAAGCTGACGGCAAAGATGCACCATGTGGCCACCAAAGAGGAAATCCTCCGGGGGCTTTCCGCCGTGCCGAAGGAGGGGGAAGCCTGGATTGAGGACGAACCCCGCAGGCGGGAGGTGTTCCGCGCCACCCTGGAGGAAGGGAACCGCCGCAAGCTCATCCAGATGGTCCAATCCCTGCTCCTGCATCAGAAGAAGCAGCAGGCCAAGGGCCGCCGCCTCCACATTTCGGACGAGCAGTTCCTGCGGGACGCGGAAAAAATCATCGAAGATGAGATCGCTTACGTCCTCGCCATCAAGCGGGAGGAAGTGGTCCCCTTTATCCGGCAGCAGCTGGACGCCGCAGCCGGCGAATAACCCGCCCATCGGCCAATTGCCGAACAGCGGCGCAGCCTTTCCGAAAAAGGCCGCGCCGCTTTTTTGTGCTCCTGCTTAACCGGCGGGAAATCCGTCCATACTTCTGTCAGCGCGAAGGCGCGGATAGGGGGATGAACGAACCATGATGAATAAAGTGGAAATCTGCGGCATCGACACATCCCGGCTGCCGGTGCTCAAGGAAAAGGAAAAGGCCGCCCTTCTGGAACGGGTGCGGCAGGGGGACGAGGAAGCCCGGAAGCAGCTCATCAACGGGAATCTGCGGCTGGTGCTCAGCGTGGTGCAGCGGTTCGTAAACCGCGGGGAAAACCTGGACGACCTGTTTCAGGTGGGGTGCATCGGCCTCATCAAGGCCATCGACCATTTCGATACCTCCCAGGGGGTGCGGTTTTCCACCTACGCCGTCCCCATGGTGGTGGGAGAAATCCGCCGCCACCTCCGGGATTTCTCTCCGGTGCGGGTGAGCCGCTCCCTGAAGGACACCGCCTATAAAGCCATGCAGGCCAAGGAAAAGCTCACCGCCCGGCTGGGCCGGGAGCCCACCATTCTGGAGATTTCCGCCGAGGTGGGGCTCCCCAAGGAAAACGTGGTGCTGGCGCTGGAGTCCATCGTGGACCCGGTTTCCCTCTACGAGCCGGTGTTTTCCGAGGGCGGGGACACCATCTGCGTCATGGACCAGGTTTCCGACGGCGGCAGCGGCGACAGCGGCTGGGTGGAGGAACTGGCCATCCGGGACGCATTGTCCAAGCTGAGCGACCGGGAAAAGCGGATCATCGCCCTGCGGTTTTTCCGGGGCAAAACCCAGGTGGAGGTTTCCGAGGAAATCGGCATCTCCCAGGCCCAGGTCTCCCGGCTGGAAAAGGCGGCGCTGGCCAAGGTCAAGGGGGAGATGTAGCCCCGGCTCAGGCGTAGCTCACCAGGGGGAGCATCCCCTTCTCCGGGCAGGGGCTTTCCCGCCCCTCCAGCACAAAGAGGGTGGTGTCCTCCTCCCGGTAAGGAAAGCGCGGCAGCCGGGGGTCCGCCGGCGGAAAGCCCAGAACGGCCTCCCCGGCGGAAAAATGCGCCGCCAGAACGCCCAGCGCCTCCGAAAGAGGCGCTTTCCCCTCCCCGAACAGCTCGCAGCAGAGAAACTGCCCCGCCTCCCCGGGAAATGTAATCGCCGCCAGGCCCGTATCCTCCAGCAGATACACCCCATCCTTCCAGAAATTCCCGCAGTAAAACATCAAAAGCCCCTGGTTTTCCAGCAGGGGGAAGGAGGAATAGGGGTTATTGCAGCTGCGGTATCGGGAAAGGAGAGCCTCCCGGTCCGCCGGGATATCCATACAGAGCTTCCGGACCCGGCCAGGGCGGGGCGGAACCGCCGTCCGGCACTGAAACTCCCCTTCCGTCCGGAACCCGAACCGGGGGTAAAAGTCCAGTACGCTGTCGTTGGCAAAGAGATACACGCCGTCGGCGTCCGCGGCATCCGCCAGCGCCCGCTCCATGAGAAAGCGGGAAAGGCCCCGTCCGCGCCATTCCGGATGAGTCATCACCGTTCCCAGCTGGACAAAGCGTTTCTCCGCGCCGTTCAGGCGGGTGCGGATGTCGTTGACGGCCACGCAGGAAACAACCCGCTCCCCGCTGCATAAAACATAGGGCCGGTATTCCTCCCCCCAATAGCCGCCCCGGTGCCAGGGCGCAAAACCCAGCGAAAAAACCTCCCGGGCCAGCTCGAAAAAGCTCTCCCGCAGGGCGGGGACGTCCCGCACCTCCCGGCCGCAGGCAAACCGCAGCCCCCGTACCTCTGTTTTCACAGTCGATCCCTCCGTCCGTTTTGCATCCAGTATAGCACAGAAAAGGAAAACCGGCAAGGCCCGCATCTCAGGCGGCCCCGCCGGTTTCGGCATTTATTCCAGGACAAACCGCCCCATCGTCTCGTCATACGCCCACGATACCTGCCGGAGCTCCCCCGCTTCCGTATCGTAAAGGCTGGTGCGGATGACCCCGTCCTCCGCGGAAAACACCGGGGAAAAATCCTCCCGGAATTCGGAGCTCAGGATTTCCCCGCAGGAAACCAGCTCCCCGCCGCGGATGGAAAAGATTTCGTAGGCCATCTGGCTGCTGCCCGCCCACTGCCCCAGGGCAAATTCCGGGGTGTCGGGGTCCCCGTCGTAGTCCGTGGAACGGATCAGGATGCCGCCGGGAAAATTCCGCTCCCCCAGCACCAGCTCAAAGAGGTCCGTGCCGTTCCGGCTGAGGCGCAGGATATATTCGCCGCGGTAATTCTGTTCATAGGTCCCGCCGCCGGGCGCGTCCACCTCCGAATCGCCGGGCAGGATCATCAGCAGCTTGACCCGGTATTCCCCCACCGCCAAATCGCCGGCCTGGAAGGGCAGGGGCAGGATGGCTTCCGACCACTCTGTTTCCGTGCTTCGCCAGAAGCCGTCCGAACAGGTGAGCATCAGCGGCGCGCTGTGGGTAAAATCGCCCTCCTGCCACTCCGCGGAGATC
This sequence comes from Candidatus Merdivicinus intestinavium, assembly GCA_018713245.1. Lineage (GTDB taxonomy): Bacteria > Bacillota > Clostridia > Oscillospirales > Ruminococcaceae > Merdivicinus > Merdivicinus intestinavium. The sequence continues at coordinate 22,518 of DVFM01000078.1, read as the reverse complement.
AGGGCCAAACCGCCGGAGGGGAAGTTCTCCGGGACCCAGTAAAACACCGTCCCGGCGGGATACTCCCCATCCGCGGGAACCGGGCCGTTTTCCCCCAGCGCCAGCAGGCTCCCGGAATCCGCCCGCACCGTATAAAGGGTTTCCTCCGGCAAAGACCCGCCGGTCAGCAGCAGGGGCAGCCCTTCCCCGTCGCTGTCCGGCCCGTAAACCTCTGTCGAAACGAGGGCCGGCATCCGGCTGTCGCGGTTCACCGTAGCGTACCGCATCAGGGAAGCGTAGCTTTCGGCGGGAATCACGTGGCGGTATTCGTTCTGACATTCCGCCCAGTACCGCCCTTCTTCCTCATAGACGAAATAGACGCGGTCCGCCCCCAGGCTGATTTCCAGATAATCGGCCGCGTCCGGCCGGTCCCGGCTCACCGGTTCCGATTGCGGCTCGCCGGAAAGCAGGTAAGCGGTCGTCTGCGAAACCGACTCCCAGTCGGCAAAATTGACCCGGCTCACCTCCGCCCCGCCCAGATAGACGGCGAAGGACAGCCACAAACCGCTGGTGCCCAGCTCCTGCCCAAGAGAAGCATCCCAAAGGGCGGTAAGCTCCTCCGGATTGGCCACCTCGTAACGCGCATAGCTGCCGTCCGTGCCGCTCAGGACCGCCTCCCGGAACCCTACGGAGAATTGAACGGTATAAGCATCCTCCACGCCGTCCGCATCCGCCGGCGCCAGGGCGAAACGGATGCCGCTTTCTTCCCGGTCCGGGCTGTCCGTTTGGATTTCCCCGGGCTTCAGCCGGACCTGCTCCAAAAACTGCCCGATGTCCCGGATATCCTCCCCGCTCCGGAGCAGCACCCGGTCCCGAAAATCCACCCAGGCCCGGTCATACTGCTGCGCTTCCAGGTCGTAGCATTCGTCCGTTTCCGCCAGCGTCCTTTCGCCCGGCGGATTGAAAAAGAGCCCCGCAATCAGCCCCGCCGCCAGCAGTCCGGCGGCAACCAGCACCCAACCCACCGGCTTTTTGTACCGCAGGACGTTTTTTATGCGCCCCTTGACCCCATTTTCGCCGAACGCGATGGGGGAGAACAGCCCCGACTGCCGCTCCGACAGCCGCAGCAGCGTCAGCGAATACCGCTTGCGGCCGTCCCCTTCCATGTCTCGAAGAACGACTTCGTCGCAGCTCATTTCCATATCTTTCTGGGCAAAATGCCAGCAGAGCCACAAAACCGGGTTGAACCAGTGGATGCATAAAGCCAGAAAGGCCAGCGCCTTGAACCAGTGGTCCTTCCGGGCGAGGTGCACCCGCTCGTGGGCCAGGATGACCTCCTGCTCCTCCTGCGAAAGCCCGGCGGGCAGGTAAACAGCCGGGCGGAAAAAGCCCATGACCACCGCCGTGCCGATGCGGTCCGTCTCCCAGACGTTTCCCTCCAGCCGGACCGCCGTCCGGAGCCGCCGCCTCAGCCGCCAGTAGGAAACAGCCGCCCACAGGACCAGCAAAACCGCCCCTGCCGCCCACAAAACGGCCAGCACAAACATCCAGACCTGAAGGGGGTTGGCGCTGGAAGCCGCCTGCGGCGCGGCATATTGCAGCACAGCGCCGGCCGCGTCGTCCACGGCGGGGACGCCGGTGTCGATATGCGGACTCTGCTGGTAAACAATGTCCTGGGAAATGGGGCGGCTCTGCACCGGCATCAGGCTCAGCGCGCTCTCCGGCGAAAACGGGCAAAGCGCCCGGAACAGCACAACCGCCCACAGCAGATAGGAGAATTTTTTCGGCGCCCGCCGCAGCAGAATCCGCAGAAGCAGCACCGCCAGCCCCGCGATTGCAGCCGCCAGCGTACAGTTGAGCACCTCAATGAAGATTTCCGTCATGATCCTCCGCCTCCTCAATCATCCGCCGCAGCTGGGCGGCTTCCTCGGCCGTGATCTTCCTCCCCTTCAAAAACGCCGCCAGAAAGGCCGGCAGGGACCCCGCCTTTTCCACCAGTTCCTCCCCCTCGCAGCGGAGAATCTGCTCCCGCTTCACCAGGGCGGTGACGGTGGCGTTTTCGTTTTGCAGAATCCCCCGCTCTCCCAGCTTGCGGAGCATGTTGTAGGTGGTGGGCTTTTTCCAGCCCAGCTTTTCCTGGCAGACGCGGGACAGTTCGGTGGAGTTGACCGGTTCCCGGTCCCAGATAATGTCCATCAGCCGGTATTCGGCGTCAAACAGTTTGATTCGTTCCATTTTCGTCCTCCGGATTGGTTTGTCGCAATGAACCTTACATCGCTAGTTTACCACGACAAACCTCACCTGTCAACCCCCATTTTCATTTCCTGCCGCAAAAATAAACTTTGACGCGCAAAAACCGGGAAAGCAGGCGTTTCCCCGCTTTCCCGGTTTCCGATTGGTCAGATTTCTTCTGGATTTTCCCTGCCGCGAAGGACCTCCAGCGCCTTCCGGATGACCTCCGGCAGCGGGACGCCCAGTAGCCCGGCGTTCTCCAGGATGGACAGCGCCTCGTTGACGATAAAGGCGATCACCGCCGCTGTCCGCACATATTCCGCTCCCAGCATTACGTCCAGCCCGTGGGCCACCAGCACCAACAGCAGCGTTGCCGCCTTCCGGGCCAGCCCCAGCCATCCCACCGCCGACGAAAGCCCGCCGCCCTCGGTTTTGGGGGACTTTCCCAGCGCTGCCGCCAGCAGCCCCGTCAGGTAATCGATGGCCATAAACGCCACCAGCACCGTCAAATCGCAGCTCCATCCGCCGAAAGCCGCCGCAATCGCGCCGCCCACAGCTCCGGCAGCCGCGCAGACCGTTTCTCCCATATGTTTTATCATAGCTTTCCCCTCCTTGAAAAATCCCATCAAAAGCTCCGCCGCCCGAAACCCGGATGGGCGGGCTTGACATTTTCGCCGGAACCGGCTATAAAAAACGTAAGGCAGCCGATAGACGGTTCGCCTTCTAGAACAGTAAAAAGACAACCGCACTAGTTGGTCGCTGGGCGGTTATCTTTTTTATTGCTGATGCGGATTATTTCTTTCACGAGAAAGAGGATGATGATAAGTAATATCAACGCCGTATAATCCATCGCAATCGCCCCCTTTCGAGGGCAAAAGTGAACCGCCTGCCGTTTTCGTTTGCCTTACGGCAAAAATCTACCGCATCCGGCAGAATCTGTCAATTTGTCCGCTTATTCTGCCGCCAAAATCCTACTCCGCCTCCTCAAAATACACACCCACCAGCTCGTGGGGCAGCTGGGAAATGGCCTGTTCCGTGTCCCGGGTGCACTTATAAACCTTGCCGCCGTCCAGGTAGTATTTGCCCGGATAGTACCGCATGTTGGGCTTGGCCGGGATGGGGTCGTCGATGGTCCCGGCGTGCTCCACGTCCAGAGCTTCCCAGCTGTCGGCCATGTTTTCCGGCTCCCAGCCTTCCTGCGTCGTGTGGCCTTTGCCTTCCCGCACTTTGTAGAGGGTGTCCACAGGCGTCCGATATCGCCTGTCGCCGGGTTCCACCGCTTCGCCGGCTTTCCATTCAGGATAAAGGGTGCGGACCTCCGCCGCCTGGCTGTCCTCCAAAGTTTCGGCGTTTATCATCGCCATTCTGCGGATTTGCTTTGCGCGCGCAATCTTCTGTTCCAGTGTCATCCTTCATTCCTCCGTTCCGGTCATGGCTGCAACCTGGGCTTCCAGCTCTTCCATCCGTTTTTCCATATCTGATTTGGGGTAGGCCTGCAAGATTGGTTCTTTGGTTTCCACGTTCACCGACGCGGCAAAATACCCCTCCGGAATTTCCGTTTCCAGATACGGCAGCCCGTCCGGCTTTGCGTAATCCCCCGTAATACTCACCCAGATTGTCCCCGCGTTGTCGTAAATCAGCATTGTTTTCATAAAAACCTCCTTAGTCAAAGGCCCAGTAAAAGGTCTCCCGGCTGTACGGAAAAAAGTAAGAATTCTCGTTTCCCCACAGCCTGACTGGGATATTGTTGACGGTAAACCCTGTTTTCGTTGTCTGAATGACATTGAGAGCCGTCCGTATATATGCCGCGCCGTCCGGAGTATTGTCGGATTCGGCAAATCCTGTAACCAGACCGTCAATATAAGCAAGCGCGGATGCAGTCAAATTTTCCGGTTCCATTCTTCCGGTTTGATTGCAGATACAAAAGATATATTTCGGTTCCCAGCCGAGGGTAATGGTGGATGTCCCGCCTCCATAAATCCCGCTGATACTGCCGGAAGCAAACTTGCGCGATGCCCCGGCAGCCTTAAAATTTACCTTTTTCCCCGCCGTATCAATGACCACCGGGACGGAGGCCCCGCTCACAAAGAGGTTGTCCTCCGCCGCTTCGCCGTTGGAAAGCTGGATGGTGTAGGCCGTGCCGTCCACCGTGATGGTATCCCCGGCGGTAAAACTGGCTGTAGCGGTAAAAATGCCGGCGACAATCCCATTGACCCCTGCCAGCCCCTCCAGCGCATGCGCCGTGCCGGATTTCTGGTGGGTGAGCGGCTTCAGATGGGCCGCCGGATCGTCCCGGTGCTGCTGCAATTCTTCCCTCGTTGCATAAAGGACCCCGGAGACATCCGCCACCACCTGATCCGGCTCCGTCCGAATGGTAATCCGAATGATCTTTTCGTCCAGCGCGCCGCTGGTTCCGTCCAGGTAATCCGCCTTTTCGCCCGCGTTCCCATAAACCGCCAGCATTTCCGGGCCACCGGGCATTTTTGCATACAGGCCGATTTCCCTCCAGTAAAACGGCGCAAATTCGGTGTCCGCCGTAATGGTCCCTTGAATGCTGGCATCGCTCCCCCGATGTTCCACCCTGCCGATTTCCAGTTCCAGCTTCTGAGAAATCAGCTCTTCCACCAGGCTCAGATCGCCGCTGTATCCCCCGTCGCCCAGGGCCATCCGGGTGAACTGTACCGCCTGCCCTCCCACGGACGCCGCCAGCATCTCCCGGCCTTTTTCCGTGATGTGAATTTCAAACTGTGCCACTCTGTTCTGTCCTCCATTCTATCCTTTCGCCGGTCTGCACCCAGGCGCCGAACCGCGCGCTCCCCGATTCCCGGAACAAAAGCCCCATGTGCAGCTCCACGTTGGCCGGAATGCTCTCCCGCAGCGACCGGTGCAGCGTCCGAACGCCCGCCTGCCTGTCCCCCGGCACGCCAATCCGCAGGCGGAGGTTTTCGGCGTCCTCCTCCAAAAGGAAGCCGTCCTCTCCGCAGAGCGTCCTGAGCTTCCGGTACAGCCACCCCGCCGAGTAGGGCGGAAGGTCGCGCAGCCTCCCCAGCACCTGCCCGCGCCGCTGTTCCAGGTCCATGTCCCCGGCCGGCAGCCCCAGCATTCGCTCGAACCGTTCGATTCCCGCTTCCCCCGCCGTCTCCGCGCAGCATTCGTCCGCCGCTGCCGCCGACTTTTCCCGGAAGCGCTCCGTTTCCGGGCCGAAACCCTCCTCCAGCCCCCGGAAATCCTCGATTTCCCGCAGAAATTCCGGCAGATATTCCCGATACTTCATGCAGTCTCCTCCGCAGCTGTAAATTCCGATTCGCCCAGCACCGGCACTTCCTCCGGGGCCAGCTCCACATTGGAAACCTTCCCGTCCAGCGTCACCGTGGCGTCTAAAACCCCCTCAGCGGAAAGCACCGCCATCACCGCCTGGCTGACCCGCACAACCAGCCGTTCCTCCCGGTCCCACGCCCGCCGCAGATTCAGCAGGTATTGCTCCACCGCCGCCCGGGCCGCCTCCTTCACAGCCTCCGGCTCCGCGCCGCCGCTCAGCGTCAGCACCGCCGAAACCGCCACCGGCCTTGCCTTTGCCGCTTTTGCCGTCACCTGATGGCCAATGGGCGCAAACCCGACGCCCTCTCCCGGCTCCGGGTCCGCGGCAGCCTGGACCGCCCGGGTCAGCTCCTCTCCCGCCGGCTGGAAGGCCTCATCCAGAAGGGTCAGCGTCACCGTCCCTCCTCCCTGCGGGACCGGCGTCACCTTGACGCCGCCTACGCCGCCCAGCGCCATGACCTTTTCCCGGTAGTCCGCCTGGTTCCCGCCAAAGGCCGGCGCAAGGGCGTGCTCCAGCAGCCTCTCCCGCAGCGCGCCGTCGGTCTCCTCGTCCTCGCCCGCCGCAATCAGGCCGGTGATTTTCGCCGAACCGAAATTTTCCAGATAGTCCACCGGCAGCAGCTCCCCCGATTCCAGATTCCCCTCGGTTCCCGGCTGTTCGCACACCAGCCGGTAGCAGCCTGCGCTTTCCTGCTCTCCCCGCTTGTAAAAGATGCCGCCGCAGCCGAACCGCATCCCGGCCGGCACCGCCATATCGCCGCCGGAAGCGTCGGTAAACTCGCCCCGGCAGACCGCCGGCTCCGCTTCCCGCCGGGCCAGCCCCATCTGTCTGGCCAGCCGGTCCAGATATTCCCCCGCGCTGGTGTCCAAAAAGGCGAGGTCCAGCCCCGCCGCCAGCTCGGCATACCCCTGCGCCAGCTCGGCGCAGACCGGCCCCACCGCCGTCCAGATCAGGCTGCCTTCCCGCTTGTCCACCGTATCCGGGATGCGGGCCAGCACCCGTTCCATCAGCTCCTCATAAGTTGGAATTTCCATCCGTTCTCCTTTCTCAAACCGCCGCGTCCACGCGGAAGCTCCCGCTTCTCGCCGTCACCGTCACCGTTCCCGCAATCCGGTCCCCCGCGGCGGAAAAGCTCCCAGCCGTCACCCGGGAAAACCGCCCGTCCGCCTCCAGCGCTTCCTCGGCCATGGAGGGCGCGGCGGCAGCGGCGTATTCCGCATCCCGCCCGATCAGGCTTTCCAGCTCGCTCCCGTACCGAAAGCTGTATATCACATGCCGGAACCGGGGCGTCAAAAGCGCCAGCAGCGCCGCCTGCCGGAGCGCCTCCGTCCCGTCGGTCCATCCGCCGATTCTCCGGTTTTCCCAGTCGATTTTCCATGTCCGGGAGGAACCCGCGCCCCCCGCGCCATATTGCGCCGTATCCGGCAGCAGTCCCGCCATTCTCCATCCTCCTTTACTGCCAGGCCCCCAGCGGCCCGGCCGCCACAAAAAATTCCCCGGCCCGCACCAGCGCCACCCTGTCCCCGGCTTTCAGCCCGGGGCAGAGGGTCACGGTCCTTTCTTCCTCTCCGAACCGGATGACCTGTTCCCTTTTTTTCAGGGTGTCCGGCACAATCAGCCGGTCTCCCCGCAGCACCAGCCGGTCCTCCACCTTGATTTCCGGCGGCTCCTCCGCCGTCACCGTCCCGAACAGCACCGCCGCCTGCCCCGCATCCGGGTCCGTCCTGGCTGCCTCCCGTATCAGCTGTGCCAGCATTCCTACACCTCCCGCAGCTTCAGCCGCATCCGCAGGGCGTCCCCCTGCCCGCTGATGACCGATTCTTCTATCAAATACCGCCGCTCCGCCGTTTCCTCCGGCAGCCGGCAGAGAACCGTCCGCCCCGCCAGACAGGCCATGTCCCCCAGCCCCTCCATTTCCAGGGTCCGCCGTTCCCCGCCGCAGCTTTTCCGCAGCGACTCCAGCCGCGCGTTCACCTGGGCGGCGTTCCAGCTGTGGTCCACCCGCTCAAAATACTGCAAAACGCCCCATTTCTTCCGATTCTCCGCGTTTTCCGCCTCGGTCACCCGCCGGAAGCCGGACCTCCGGTCCTCCTGGAGCAGCTTAAAGCGGGTGTAGGTGTCCCCGTCGATGTCCGCCGACTGCCGGTAGGAGGCAATCTGGTTTTCCCCGCAGAGCAGCACCCCCGCCGCCGTGTTCTCCACGTTCTGCAGGCAGAGCGCGCCGCACCGGTCGAACAGCACATATTCTCTCCCCGACGCCTTCCTTGTCTCCTCCAGCGCCCCCTGCACCATGGCAAGCAGCGTCCTGTTCTCGCACAGATAGGACGGCAGCGCCACCCCCGTCTCTGCAATTTCCCCCGCGGCAAGCTCCCGCTCCCGGATGATTTCCCGAAGGATCTCCGCCGCCGTTTTGCCCGTAAATTCCCGGGTGTCCCGGTACAGCAGGTATTTTACCTGGTCGTAGCAGACCGCCCGCTTGCTTCTCCCTGTGTCCTCCGACCGGAATACATACCCCTGGAATGCGTCCCCCAGCCGCACCATGTCCCCGTTCTGCGGGGAAACCTCCCGGCAGGGGCTCTCCCACTCCAGAATCCCGGCCGCCGAAAGCCCCGTCTGCAATCGCAGAAAGGAGACCGGAACGGTCACCGCCCCGTTTTGCTGAACCAGCGTCACTTCCATACCGCCGCCCTCCTTAAACAATCCGCAGGACCTGCCCCGGGTAAATCAGATTCGGGTTGGCAATCCCGTTTGCCGCCGCAATCTCCGGATAACGGCTCCCGTCCCCAAAATACCGCTTGGCAATGGCCCAAAGGGTATCCCCCGCCCGGACCGTGTATTGCTCCGGTACGGCGGGGGTGCCACTCCGCCCGGCGGAAACCGTCCCGCTCCCCCGGCCGTCCGGCGAGGAAACTTTGACCACCGCCGCCTGAAGCCCATACGGCCGGTATTCCCGAAGCGTCAGGCTGTAATAAAGGTCGCCGTCCTCCCCGGCCTGCTCCCGCCGCGAAAAGCTCTCCACCGCCGCCAGCATGGAAAACGGCGCAGCGCCGCCGCTCACCACCAGCCGCCTGGGCTCCCGGCTGTTCATCGCCTCTTCCAGAATCTCCGCATATCGGGACGGAGCCAAAAGCGTCTCCGCCGTCACAAATCCCATCCGCTGACCGGGAAAAATCCCCCCGAACCTGACCCGCTTCAGCCTGGATGGCCGGTATTGGAGCACCTCCCCCAGCGTCTCCAGCTCCGTTTTCACCCAGCCGCCTTCCCGCTCCGCTTCGAGCTTTTCCGGCGCCGCCGGAAATTCCATCTCCCCCAAGTAAATCCGCATGCGTCCTCCTTATCCCGCGCCCAGCTCGACGGCAAGCCGCCGTTCCAGCTCGGCAAAAATCCGCTCCGTGTCCGGCGCCGCCCGGCTCTCCTGCACGGCAGCCAGCCCCGCCAGCAGCAGCCGCTCCTCCCCGAGCGCCCCCTGCCGGACTGCCGCTGCGCCCGTCCTGTCCGGCTTCCGCGCAGCCTGCTCCCGCCAGAGCGCGCCCCGCGCCGCGCCGATTCCAAAAGCCGCCGGAAAGCTCCGGGATGCCGCCGGGAATTTTTTCCCAAAACGCCCCCCGCGCCCGTCCCGGACCCCGCCGGTTTTGAAAGCCTGCCGTCCTCCCCTCCCGGAAACGCCGGGAAAGGCGGCCGGAGAGAACTGCTGCATCGCACGCCGCGCCGCATTCCCCCCGGCAAGCCTGCGCGCCGTCCGTTCCGCCCGCCCGGCGCTTTCCCTCCGGACCGGGCGGGCCCGCCTTCTCCGCGCCGGGAGCCGCCCCTTCCACAGCACAATGTCCGGAAGCCTCTTTTCCTCCATCATCCGCAGCATTTCCGCCGCCGTCATCGCCTTCCCCTTTCCCTACGCCTTCCATTCCCGCAGCAGCCTTTCCCGCTCCTGCGCCTTGATTTCGATAAAGGCGATCACCGCCGCCTTTTCCCGCCTGGGCAGCGCCGCAAACTCCCTCGGCCGCATCTTCAGCTCATGCAGGGCGTAATAGGCGTAGTTGAGTTCTGCGTCGCCCTGCATGACTCTTTTTTTATTTCATCCGCCAGCTCCCGCACCGGCTCGTCGAAGCCGCACACCGCCTGTGCGCGCTCGGCCAGCCGCGCAAATTCTCCCGCCGCCAGCATCCGTTTGAGCAGGGCTTCCGCCCCCATGACGCCCCAGGACCGCTGCAGGGCGGCGTCGTTCAAATCCGGCTCCGCCACGCAGGCGGCCGTCAGCTTTGCCAGGTATTCCTCCCCGTCCGTTTCGCCGAATTCGCCGGTTTTCCGGCACTGACGCCGCAGCGCCGCGTTCTCCTCCTCGGAAATCCCCCGCAGCCGGAATACCGCCGGCTCCCCGTTTCGGGAAAAACGCTCCGACAGCGGGAATTCCTCCTCCCGAAAGGGGGCCGCATTCTCCATGAAAAATGCCTGCAAATCCATCCGTTCCCCTCCTTATTCGGAAAAGCTGTCCAGAAGCTCCGCCCCGTCAAAGGTGAAGGAGACCTCCTCGTCCAGGCTGTCCGCGTCCACATTGAGCCGCGCCAGCGACAGCGAATCCAGATTGCAGTTTTTCAGCACCACCGTCTGCCGCCCCGCGCCGGTGTTTTCGTCCTCATTGACGACCACAATGTCAAAATAAGCGTCCTTCCCGCTCTTCATGTAGGAAAGCATCAGCTCCCGGAACAGGGAGGTCATGTAGTAAATGACCATCTTCCCCTGCCCGCTCCATCCCGCCGCCTTGTACTGGTCGCCGGTGCGACCCAGGGTGCGGACCGCCGTTTTCCGCTTGGTTACGGCGGCATCAATGGATTTCAGGTACAAAAGCTCCCGGTTCCGCCCGTCGATGTTGGCGTAGGCCCGCCCGGCCTGCCCGCTGACGATCTGCTCCGCCTTTAAAAACATTCCCGTTCCCCCTTTACTGAATTTCCACCGTCATGTACAGCTTCTCCATGCTGTCCACCGGCCGGATGGCCAGGTTGACCACCACTGCGTCGGCGCTCTCCCCCGGCAGCACCTGAATGTCCTCCCGGCTGTCGAAAGCGTCAATGGCCCCGATGGCCTGAAGCTGCTCCAGATACCCGGCCACCGCCGCCTGAAAAAGGCTCCGCCCGTCGGCGGAATTCCCAACCTTTCCCAGATACTGCCCCTCAAACAGCGCCTTGATGTCGTTTGCAAGGGTGTCCATCACCCGCACCAGCCGGTTTTTGGAGAAAGCCGCTCCCTTCTGGGGCGTGTGAGAGGTAAAGGTGTTGATGTCCTGTTCCACGACGACGCCCCCGTCCCGCGGGACAAACACCCACTCCCCGGCCTTCAGCGCCTCCACAATCTGGGAGTTGGTAAACCGCTCGTCCACGTCCGCCGCGCCGTCGTAGACGCCGTAGGTGTTGGACTGGTTGACCTGCGCCCCCGCCGTCATTCCCGCAGCGTAGGCGGTGGCCATTTCTTTGGTAATCCGGGTGCCGTCCTCCAGCACCACCCCGTTTTTCACTGAAATAACGCCCTCATAGTCCGCCTGGGGGTATTCCGCCGCCACAACCTGGACCTTGACGCCTTCCTCCTCCCGCATCCGCTTCACAAAGGCCGCGGCCGCCTGCTTCACCGCCGCGTCGGAGGAGGGGATTGCCGCCGTCTGGAAATCCGCCGTCTCCAGCGCCTTGAAAAAGGCCGCGTAATCGTCCGAGTCCGCCTCCCTGTCGCTGCCGCCGGAAAGCCGGATGCCCGCCTGGGCCGAAAGCGCGCTCCCGGAGAACTCCAGCCAGTCGTTTGCCGCAAGCTCCCCCGCCTGGGAAACCGTCTGGCTGTCCAGCAGCTCCCCGTCCAGCCAGGTTTCCACCCGGAACGCCTCCCCTTCTTGTGCAACCTTAACGGTAAAATCGTTGCCCCGGCTTCCGCCGTATCTCGCCGTCGCCGTCAGCCCGCCGCCGGTTCCGGAGGCTTTCTCCCCGTCGTTTAACCGGTAAACCAGCACCGCCCGGGCGCGCTTGGCGCATTCCCGCAAAAGCAGCAGCGCATCGCTTCCGCCGGAATATCCCAGCGCCTTCCGCACGTCGGTGTCCCGGTCCACCCGGATGAGCACCCCCGCCGGGCCGTACCCCAGGGAAAGGGGCAGCGCCGCAGTCCCCCGTTCCCCCACGGAGGCGCCCGCCGTGTCCGCCGTTCGGAAGTTGATGTAAACTCCCGCCCGGACCTTGTTGTAACTGATAAAAGTTCCTCCCGCCATTTCTTCATTCCTTTCCGCCGCCCAGCAGCAGGGAATACGTCATGCTTCCCATCTGCGGCGGCCCGTCCTCCTGCCAGAATCCGACCGCGTCCGCCCGGAGGGAGATTTCCGCCGTCCCGTCCTCGTTTACCTTCCCGCCGGACAGGGCGATTCCCCGTTTCCCCCGGAACGCCGCTTCCAGCCTGGCGAGCATCTCTGCCCCGGCCAGCGCGTCCTCCCTTCCGGGGTCGGCGCGGAGGGTAAATTCCCCCTCCGCCCGGAACCGGTTCCCCATTTCCCGCCTGACCCGGCACTCCGAAAGCTCCGCGAACACCGCCGGCCCTTCATACCCCTGCCGGACCCGCTCGGTGAATACCGCCGCCTCCGGCAGCGCCCCGGCTAAAATCTCCAGCACCGCCTGGAACAGCAGCTCTTCCATCAGGCTTCCTCCTCCCGGCTCACAATGATTTCCTGATGGGTGGGATACACAACCCCTTCCCCGCAGGTGATAAAATCCCGGATTACGCCGTCCTGCGCCACCGTAATCCGGCTCCCGGCCGGAATCCGGAGGTCCGGGCTTGCAAAAATCCGCGCTTCATACCGGATATGCGGCAGCAGCTCCTGCTTCAGGGAGGCCCCCCTCTGCCGGTAGTTGCCGCCGAAGCTGAGGGCGCAGGGCGCTTCGGTCAGGAATGCCTCCTCCTTCTGCACCGTCCGTCCCCCTTCCTTGTAAAACACCCGCCTCCACGCCGTCATCCGCCCGCTGTAGGTGGATTCAATCAGCCGCCTGAGCCCCATCGCAAACCTCCTCTTCCCGAAAAGCATCCGCTCCCTCACTTCCACTTGATTTTCCGAAAGGCATTGAGCCGCCCGTCAAACCGGGAAAAGCCCTCCCGCTCCCCCTCGGAGAAGGAGACGGAAAAGTCCCCCCGGCTCAGGGATTTCACGGCGCCTTCCGTCCCTTCCGCCGCCGCGGCGATCATCCGCGCCGCCAGCGTCTCGCACCCTTCCGGAATCTCCTCCGTCCCGCAGTAAGCGAGAATATAGGATTCCACATCCCGCGCCAGAATCTCCAGCGCCTCTTCCGCCGCTTCCTCATCCAAAAGCGCCCGGGCCATCTTCAGAATCTCGGCGTCCACAGCCTCACTCCTTCACCTTGAGCTTGACCGCCTTGCCGTCGTTGGCCAGATGGACGGTGTAATGCTTGTCCACCGTCACCACCGTGGTTTTGCGCACAATGTCCCGCTGCATCTCGGCCTCGGTGTCCCGCTTGAGGAACACCGCCAGCGCCCCGGGCATGACGATGTAGTTTTCATAAACGCCGGCGGACGCCTTGATTTTGGAGGACAGCGCCACCTGGCAGCCGTGGAGCATCCCCACCGTGCCCTGCATCAGCGCCGCCACGCCCATATCGGTGGCCTTGATCCAGCTTTCGGACTTGCGCAGCGCGGCAAGCTGCGCCGGCGCGATGAGCAGCACCTTTTCGCCGTCCGCCTGGTCGCCGAACTTCACCAGCGCGTCCGCCACCGCATCGGCCGAAAGCGGTGCCGTGGATTTGTCCACCGTCATGTCCTCCTCAATCCCCGCAAGACAGGCCATGGCGTCGTTGTCCACCTTGTTCGCAATGGAAACGGCCAGCTGCCGCACCGCCTCGCCCAACGGGTCGCCGTAGCCGGAAAGCAGGCTTTCGTCGGTGAGTTCTACGCCGTTGCCCGCTTTTTTAATGGAAACCTCCACCGTGGAAGCTGTGAGCTTCTTCACCGGGATTTCCGACCCTTCGGAAACGTCCACCGCGTCGCCGATGTAGGCGTATTTGGGCAGCAGCACCTTGCTGCCGGACCGCCCCTCCAGCGCCCGGTCCACCGCGCAGAGCGGCAGGACCTGAATGGCGTCGGTCAGCTTTTCGTTCACCAGGTCCGCCACCACCTGGGGGTTGATGAGATCGTTCAAAACTGTGGTATTCTCTGCCATATTCGTTCTCCTTTCCGTTTAAAACCGTCCTGTCTCTTAAAATCCCCGCAGCTTCCGGTAAAGCTCCGGGTTCCGGGCGTAAAGCTCCGCCCGTTCCGCATAGCCCATCCCGGCAAAATCCGCCTTCCCCGGCTGGACGCTCTTCCCCTCCTGGGGCCGGACCCCCAGCAGCCGCGCGGATTTTTTGGGAAACATCTCCGGCAGCTCCTCCTTCGCCTTGGCCGCCAGCTCTTCGCCGTTCACGAGCTTCCCCGCCTCGTCAAAAACCGCCTCCTCCCGGCAGCGATAGGCCAGATACGCCGCATCCTTCGCCCCGGCTTTCCAGAAAACCTCCCGCAGCAGGAATTCCCTGCGTTCCTTCTGCCATTCCGCCTCCCCCGGGCAGCTTTCCTCCAGCTCCCCCAGGGCCTCCAGCAGCGCCGCGGCCTCCACCATCCCGGCTTCGTCGGCCATCGCCTCCACCAACTGCCTGATTTTTTCCACTTCCGCATACCTCCTTGACTGCTTCGCGCATTCCCCCGCTCCCGGCCGCCGTCTCCTTTCCGCCCCTCCGGGCATCCGGCCTCCGGGGGCCGCGCCTATTGCCTGTTTTCCTTCTCCAGCCGCCCCAGCTCCATCCCCAGGCTCTCCACCCACGGATGGTTCTCCAGAATGGTCTCCCGGGACAGCAGCCCTTCCGACGCCGCGCAGCTTTCAATGGCCTCCGCCTCGTTGATGAGGATATCCCGGTTGAGGATGAGCCGCGCCCCCTCCCCGGAAAAATCCCCCCTCCCCGTCAGGAACAGCCAGCTCCTGATGAAAAAGAGCATCTTTTCAAACCCCGCCGCAAATTCGGTCTCCAGCCCGCTGCAATCCAAATCCAGATCGGCGTACAGGAATTTCAGCGCCACCCCGCTCAGGTTGCCAAAACCCTCCCGCTGGGTGTCCACGCCCCGCCCCGCTTCGTACAGGTCCTTCCGGGTCCGCTCCAGATGGGCGTTGACCGCGTCGGTGGAAAGCGGCGCGTTTTTGATGTCCAGCCCGCCGTTGTCGCTGACCTTCACCGCCTTGTACTGGGCCAGATTCCGCCGGAATTCCCCCAGGTCCTCCCCGTCGTAGTTGGTGAGCACCATCACCGCGTTGGGGCTGTCCAGCAGATTGTTGGCGTCCTCGCTTTTCAAAAGGTCGTAGTCGTCCGCCAGCGGCTTGATAAACCGCAGCAGCGGCATCTCCTCCTCGTTGTACTTGAAGGGGATAAAGGGCACCTCCTGAAAGCTGTAAGGCTTCCCGTCAATGGTGAGATGGGGCATTTCCCAGCGTTCCGGGTCGGGAACCAGCTTCCCGTCCCGGTAAAAATAGCCGTCCGTCCCGCCCCGGTGCCAGTGTTCCGCCCGGACCACCTCCCGCTTCTCCTTCCCGCGGTATTCCTCCCGCCGGTAAAGCCGCAGCACCCCGTCCAGCCGGGTGTGCTCCTCGTCCGCCCACAGCGGGACCACCTGCTCCGCCGGGATTTTCAAAAACCGCAGCTCCCCCTCCTCCACATAAGCCGCCAGCCAGGCGATGCCCTTGTTGACCGCCTCTTTGCAGAGGTTTTTCATGCGGTTCCGCATCTCCTGCCCGAAGAATCCGCAGAGTTCCCGTTCAAACTCCGGGTTTTCCGCCCGGACAGTGAACGGCCGCCCGAACAGGTACTGGCATTTCTGGTCCACCAGCTTGCGCACAAACCCGTGGGAGATGCGGCAGTTTGTCAGGGTCGGGTCCTCCCGGGGAAGCCCGTTCTCCCCGATGATCCACCGCCTCCGCCGCAGGATGTCCCCCTGGTTTTCATAGTACCGCTGCCCCGCCAGCATCCATTCCCGCTTCTCCGACCGGAGAAACTCCGCCGCCTCGGCGGCGCAGGCTTCCGCCGCGCTCAGGGGGGCGCATTCCTGAATCTGCCTGTTGATTTCCTCTGTTTTGGTCATCCGCTTCCTCCTTTAAAAACTGATCCCCGGCTTTCGCATCTCCCGCTCGAAGCCGTACCGCAGCGCGTCAATGCAGTGGTTGTCCCGGTCCGGGAACCCGGAGCGGAAGCCCCCTTCCCCGTCCGGCTCCAGGCTGTACCCGGAGAATTCCCGGGCTGCGTTGGGGCAGCGCTCCGGGTCAATGACGATTTCCGCCAGGTTCTGGAGCCAGGAAATCCCGTGCTCCACACTGCCCGGCCCCTTTTTCGCCGGGACCACCCGGATTCCCCGGGCCCGCAGCTCGTCGTTGGACCGGGGTTCGGCGCTTTCCGCCGCCACCGCTTCCCGCAGCGGGTTTTCCCGCCGGATCTCCTCGGCGATTTCATCGTAGGACGCCCGCCGCCGGTAAAACTCGTGGTAAAGGAGCACCCGCCGCCGCTTTTTGTCGTACTCCGCCGCCAGATAGACGAAAGGGTCCGCCCCATACCCCCAGTCGATGCCCCGCTTCACCCGGCAGAAGGCCGCTTTTTCGCCGTCGCCGATCCGCCGCAGCCGCACATTGGGGAACACCTCCCCGCCGGTCCCGACAGCCTCCCCCAGATATTCGTGGGCATACGCCTCCGGGCTTTCCTCCCGCAGCCGTTCCGCCTCCGCCAGAAACGCCTCCCCCAGCCACTCGGGCGACATCCCCCGGTAGTCGGACCGGTGCACCGCCGTCCCCGGCCGGAGTGCCGCCCGCGCCGCTTCCCGGTTGATCCAGTGGGCCGGGCTTTTGGGCGGGTTGAAGGTGTAGAACACCGTAAATTCCTCCCCGCCCCGCATCAGGCTCTGGTTGATGGACCGAAGCTCCCCCGGCCCGGAAAACTCGTCCGCCTCCTCGTACCAGATGCAGCGGATATACCCCTTTTCCGCCCGCAGCGACTTGAGCTTCCGCGGGTCGTCCACCCCCCGCAGGAAAATCTTCTGCCCCGTCGGCCGGAAGATCAGCTCCAGCGGGGAAAGCCGCGCTTCCCAAAGCTCCCGAACGCCCAGCGCCCCCGCCGCCCATAAAAGCTGCCCCAGCACGCTGTCCCGCAGCGTCGCCCCAACCTTCCGCAGCACCGCCGCGTTGGCCTCCGGGTGCCGCATAACCGAAAGCAGCACCTCCACGCTGGCCGCCGAGGATTTCCCGCTGCCCCGCCCGCCTGCCATCCAGTAATGGGTGGCCTCCCCCCGGCGGATCATCCGGTGCAGCGCGTGAAAGGATGGCGCCAGCACCGCCGATAGCTCCCGTTCTTCCATATGACCTCCTAAATGTCGTCCACGATTTTAACGCCGCCCGCCTTGGCGCCCTTCCCGCCGGCGCCGTCCTTCAGCTCAAAGTAGAGCTTGATCGCCGCCAGGTTCCCCTGGGCGCACTGCTCCACCAGCGACCGCCAGACCGCCCCCCGCTCCGCGTCGCTCTCCCGGTCGGCAAGGCTTCGGAACTGCTCCCGGAACTGTTCCTCCGTCAGCCACCCGCACACCGTGTCGGTGCTCACCCGGGAAGCCTCCGCCGCCTTCCGCACCAGCTCCTCCTCCGCCACGCCGGACAGCACCGCCGCCGCACGCCTGCGCTTCGCCGCGCCGCCGCTCATCGGCCTTCCTCCCGCCGGAAGGAGATGGCGCATTTCCGCCCCAGCCCGTCCCGGTACAGGATGAGGAACACCCCCTCCTTCTCCGAACAGTCGGCGTACAGCATCTCCTTGCAGTCGCTGAGGACAACCCCCCGCAGCTTTGCAAAAACATTTTTCAGCTTCATCCAAAATCCCTCCCGAAAATTTTTCAAAACCCCTTGATTTTCCGTCAAAATTGTCTTACAATAAAGTTGCGGTTCAATATTCCATTTGGAACATCCTCCCTTGAAAAAAGTTCCCAAAGAATTTGAAACTTTTGTTCTGTGAGCACTATTTTATATTCTTTAAGTGCTTTTGTCAAGGGGTTTAAGGCTCTTTTGGAATATATTGGACAAATGCACAATAAATGGAGTGATAACTTGTGTTTTATGACAGATTGTGTTCGCTCTGCCGGGAAAAAGGGATTTCCGTCACCAACATGGTAAAGGACCTGGGCCTCAGCAGCGGGAACCTGTCCAAGTGGAAAAACGGCGGCGCGCCCCGGGCGGATACCCTGCAAAAGCTGGCGGATTACCTGGGCGTCACTGCGGACACCCTGCTCTACGACAACCCTTCCGGCCTGAAGATGAACGATATCCAGTACGCCCTTTACCATGAGACGGCGGACGTATCGGACGAAACCCTCTCCCGAATCCTGGAATTCGCCCGTTTTGCCAAGGAGCAGGAAAAGAAAGGACGCTGAGCTGCAACGCCTATGGACAAGCTGCAAAAGCTGTATGACCTTGCACAATCCCACGAGGTCGGCGTATATTACTATGATCTGGGGGACGAAGCGCCCGCCGCCACGGTGGCGGGCGAGGGCTTCTGCGCCATCGCCCTGAACCCCCGCGACAACCTCTGCGAGCGCGACGAGCTGGAGCATCTTTCCCACGAGCTGGGCCATGTGGAAACCGGCACCCTCCACCGCCCCGGCGCCGGGGAGCTGGAAATTCTGCGCAACGAGTACCGCTGCGCCGCCTGGGTGGTGCACCACCTGGTCCCCGTCGACGAACTTCTGGAAGCCGCCGAGCACGGCTACACCGAAGTCTGGGAGCTGGCCGAGTATTTCGGCCTCAGCGAAGAATGCATCCTGGACGCCATCAAGATTTACCGCAACAAGGGCCTTTTGTGAACAGGCCGCCGGCCCGGCTGCGGCACAGAAAGGAAGGATTCTGATGAAATTCACCAACGGCTATTGGCTGACCCGCCCCGAGTTCACCGCCGAATCCGCGAAGCAGCTCTTTGACTTCCGGAAAACCGCGCGTTCCCTCACCGCTTACCTTCCCACCCGCCCTGTGGAAAACCACGGCGGCACCCTCAACGGCGCGCTGCTCACCCTGGAGCTTTCCAGCCCCGCGGAAAACGTCGTCCGTGTCCGGGTCTGCCACCACAAGGGCGGCCTCCGGGAAACCCCCGCCTTTCCCCTGGCGGACCTTTCCCCCTGCGTTTCGGTCTCCGAAACGGAAAACACGCTGGAATTCCGCACCGGCTCCACCCGGGCGGTCTTAGACAAATCCGGCCCCTTCCGCCTGCGGTTCTATTACGGGGACGCGCTCCTCACCGAAAGCGCCCCCGGCGGCCTCGCCTGGATTCAGGAAAACGCCCCCATGGGCTACCTTGTAAGCCGCGGCAAATCCTACATGCGGGAAGAGCTGGCCCTGGATGTGGGCGAGCTGGTCTACGGCCTGGGCGAACGCTTCACCCCCTTTGTGAAAAACGGCCAGACCGTAGACATCCGCAACGAGGACGGCGGCACCGCCAGCGAGCAGGCTTATAAAAACGTCCCCTTTTACGTCACCAATAAAGGCTTCGGCGTTTTCGTCAACCACCCGGAAGCTGTCTCCTTCGAGGTTGCCTCCGAAAAGGTCAGCCGCGTCCAGTTCTCGGTGGAAGGCGAGCTGCTGGACTACTGCATCATCGGCGCGGACAATATGAAAGACGCCCTGATCCGCTATACGGACCTCACCGGCAAGCCCGCCCTGCCCCCCGCCTGGAGTTTCGGCCTGTGGCTGTCCACCTCCTTTGTCACCAGCTACGATGAGGAAACCGTCATGTCCTTTATCGACGGGATGCTCAGCCGCGGCATCCCCCTGGACGTGTTCCATTTCGACTGCTGCTGGATGGAAGATTACGAGTGGTGCAATTTCGCCTGGAACCCCAAAACCTTCCCCAACCCCCGCCGGATGCTGGAGAACATCCACAGCCGCGGCGTCCGGGTCTGCGTCTGGATCAACCCCTATATCGGCCAGAAATCCCCCCTCTTCGATGAAGCCATGGCCGGCGGATACCTCCTCAAGCGCCCGGACGGCTCCGTCTTTCAGTGGGACCTCTGGCAGGCCGGCATGGGTCTGGTGGACTTTACCAACCCCGCCGCCCGGGACTGGTACTGCGAAAAGCTGGAAGCCCTCCTGGATATGGGCGTGGACTGCTTCAAAACCGATTTCGGCGAGCGCATCCCCTATGATGTGCAGTGGTTCGACGGCTCCGATCCCGCCCGGATGCACAACTTTTATTCCTATTTGTATAATCAAACGGTTTTCGACCTTCTGGAACGGAAGCGCGGCAAAGGGGAGGCGGTGCTTTTCGCCCGTTCCGCCACCGCCGGCTGCCAGAAGTTCCCCGTCCATTGGGGCGGCGACTGCACTTCTCAGTACACCTCCATGGCCGAATCCCTCCGGGGCGGGCTGTCCTTCGCCCTGTCCGGCTTCGGCTTCTGGAGCCATGACATCGGCGGCTTCGAGGACGGCTGCGAGCCGGACATTTACAAGCGCTGGACCCAGTTCGGCCTCCTCTCCTCCCATTCCCGCTACCATGGCAGCGGCCAGTATAAGGTGCCGTGGCTCTACGGCGAGGAAGCGGTGGAGGTGACGCGGGAATTCACCCGCTTAAAGCTCGCCCTCATGCCCTACCTCTACACGCAGGCGGTAAAAACTTCCGTCACCGGCATCCCCATGATGCGCCCCATGGTGCTGGAATTTCCCGAGGATGAAACCTGCGCTTACCTGGACCGCCAGTACATGCTGGGGGACAGCCTCCTGGCCGCCCCCGTTTTCCGCCCCGACGGCAAAGTCCGCTATTACCTCCCCGCCGGGACCTGGACCGATTACTTCACCGGCGAACAGAAGGAGGGCGGCCGCTGGTTCGAGGGGCAGTACGATTACCGCACCCTCCCCCTCTTTGTCCGGGAAAACACCATCCTGGTCACTTCGGAAGGCCACGCCTCCGCCTGTTACGATTATACCGACGGCGTTACCGTCCGAATCTTCGCCATGAAGGCGGACACCCTCACCCAGACGGTATGCAGCCCCTCCGGCAGCGCCGCCCGCATCACCGCCCGAAAGCAGAGCGGCGGCATTTCCGTGGAAGCCGAAGGGCTCACAAACTGGTCCTGCGGCGGCTAACTGCCGCCAATCCCGACAAAAAATGCAACAAATCCCGCAACATTTGCATAGCGCGCACCCGCCCCCTGCGCTATAATAAAAGAAACAGAATTCCCATAAAACGGGAAGAATTGGAGTTGATCCTCATGAAATATGCGCTGATCGGCTGCGGCCGGATTTCCCCCAACCACATCGGTTCCGCCCTGGACCATAAGCTGGACATCCGGGCCGTCTGCGACCGGAAAGAAGAAAAGGCCGCGGCGCTGCTGGAGCGCTACGGCCTGCAAAACGTCAAAATCTACACCGATTACCGGAAAATGCTGGACGAGGTGAACCCCGAGCTGGTGGCTGTCGCCACCGAAAGCGGCTACCACCCGGACATCGCCATTGACTGCATCCGCCACGGCTGCAACGTCATCATCGAAAAGCCGCTGGCGCTCTCCATGGCCGACGCCCGCCGGGTCATTGCCGCCCGGGATGAAATGGGGGTTGTGGCCGCCGTCAACCAGCAGAACCGCTTCAATGCCCCCATCCGGCTCCTCCGCGATGCCATCGAGGGAGGAAAAATGGGCCGCCTTTTCCACGGCACCCTCCAGATGCACTGGATGCGGGACGAAAGCTACTACTGCAAGCCTTCCTGGCGCGGCACCTACGAGCTGGACGGCGGCGCGCTGATGAACCAGTGCATCCACGGCATCGACCTGCTGCGCTGGATGATGGGCGGCGAACCCACCGAGGTCACGGCCATCACCGACAACTTAAACCATCCCTACATTGAAGCGGAGGACATCGGCTTGGCCCTCTTCAAATTCAAAAACGGCAGCTACGGCGTGCTGGAAGGGACTGTCAACACCTACCCCGACAACCTGGACGAAACCCTTTCCGTCTATGGCGAAACCGGCGCCGTCCGCATCGGCGGCATTGCCACCAATAAGCTGACGGAATACCACGTCAAGGGCGACAGCCGCTCCTTTGAGGAGCTTTCCGCCCAGGTCAACACCGAGCCCGCCAATGTCTACGGCTTTGGCCACAGCTTCCTTTACGCCGACGTTCTGGACGCCATCCGAAACCACCGCACCCCCTACGTCCCCCTGGAAGAGGGCATGAAAGCCCTGGAGATGGTGCTGGCGGTCTATAAATCCGCCGCCACCGGCAAACCCGTCTCCTTCCCCCTGGGCGATTACTCCACCCTGGACGTCCTCAAAGACCGGAAAGCCCGCTGAACCGCAGCAAAAAATCCCCCTCTGTTTACAAAACCAGAGGGGGATTTTCCTTTCCCGTTTACAGCAGATGGATGCAGTGGGTGGGGCAGCCCTCCGCGCAGGCGCCGCAGCCGGTGCATTTTTCGTGGTCGATGACCGCGTGGTTGTTCTGCACATGGATGGCGTCGCTCGGGCAGTTCCGCTCGCACTTTTTGCAGCCGATGCAGCCCGCCTTGCAGGCCGCCATGGTCGCTTTCCCGTTCAGCGGGCTCCGGCAGAGGACTTCCACCGTCTTTTCCGCCGCAAAAAGCCCGATCAGCCCCTTGGGGCAGGCTTTCGCGCAAAGTCCGCAGCCGGTGCAGAGCGCCCGGTTGACCGCAGCCGCGCCGTTCTGCACGGATATGGCCCCGAAGGGGCACGCTTTTACGCAGTCCCCCAGCCCGATGCACCCGGCGGGACAGGCGCCGTCCCCGCCGTAAAGCCGGCTCACCGCGTCGCAGGAAAGCTCCCCTTCGTATTCGTATTTTTTGCAGGTGACGCCGCAGTTTCCGCCGCAGCGGACCACCGCCGCCTGCTCCTCAACGTCCGCATAAGCGCTGCCCATAATGGCGCTGATCTTCCTGGAAACCGCATCGCCGCCCGGGATGCAGGCGTTTGTCCGG